>NZ_JBNCKS010000080.1:0-23496 GCF_049841635.1 Micromonospora sp. DT44
ACAACCCATCCCACGCCGCTTCGCGACGCGGGATGCTGCCGCGTGTCTACGCACGGTTCGATTTTCGAGTTAGGGGGATTGTTGGGCGTTGCGGGCTATGTTGCGGGCCATTCCGCCGAAGATCACGGCGTGGAACGGGGTCACCGAGCCCCAGTAGGCGTGACCGGCTAGGCCGCGGGGGAGGAAGACGGCACGTTGCTGGTAGCGGCTGTGGCCGTTCTCGGCCGGCAGTGCCCGCATCTCCAGCCAGGCGCGGCCGGGCAGCCGCATTTCCGCGCGCAGCCGCAACAACTCGCCCGGAATGATCTCCTCGACCCGCCAGAAGTCCAGCGCCTCGCCGACCTGGAGGCGGTGCGGGTCGCGCCGGCCCCGGCGCAGCCCCACACCGCCGACCAGCCGGTCCAGCCAGCCGCGTACCGACCAGGCGAGGGGGAACGAGTACCAGCCGTGCTCGCCGCCCACGCCCTCGATGACCCGCCAGAGCGCGGCCGGCGACGCGTCCACCGCCCGTTCCCGTACGTCCGTGTACACCGTTCCGCCGGACCAGTCCGGGTCGCTGGGCAGCGGCTCGGCGGGCGCGTCGGTGCCGCTCGCGGTGGACCAGCGCGTCTCCACCTGGGCGTCGCGCACCTTGGCCAGCGCCAACCTCACGGCCTCGTCGAAGCCGGTGAGGCCGCCGGGCGGATCGGGCACGTACCGGGCGATGTCGTGTTCGTGGGCCACGGCCTCGTGGATCAGGCTCTCCACCAGCGGCCGGGCGATCTTGTTCGGTACCGGGGTGATGAGGCCGACCCAGTGCGACGAGAGCGACGGGGTGAGGGGCCGGACCGGCACGATGATCCGTCGTCGTAACCCGGCCACCCGGGCGTAGCGGTGCATCATGTCGCGGAAGGTCAGCACGTCCGGTCCGCCGATGTCGAAGCCGCGGTTGACCTCGGGCGGCAGGGTGGCGCAGCCGGCCAGGTAGCGCAGCACGTCGCGGACCGCGATCGGCTGGATCCGGTTGCGGACCCACCGTGGCGTGACCATGGCGGGCAGCCGCTCGGTCAGGTAGCGCAGCATCTCGAACGACGCCGAGCCGGAGCCGATGATCACCGCGGCGCGGAGCACCGCCGTGGGCACGCCGCTGGCGAGCAGGATCCGGCCCACTTCGGCCCGGGACCGCAGGTGCGGCGACGGGACCTCCGCGTCGGCCGCCGGCTCCGGACCACCGAGGTAGACGATCCGGCGTACGCCGGCCGCGCGGGCCGCCGCCGCGAAGTTCGTGGCCGCCGTCCGGTCGGCCGCCTCGAAGTCCGCCCGGCCCAGCGAGTGCACCAGGAAGTACGCGACGTCCACGTCGGCGAAGGCGGCGGGCAGTGTCTCCGGTCGGCTCAGGTCACCCTCGACGATCTCGGCCGCCGCCGCCCACGGCGCATCGCGCAGGCGTACGGCCTTGCGGGCGAGGCAGCGCACGGTGTGCCCGTCGGCGAGCAGCAACGGCGTCAGTCGTCCGCCGATGTATCCGGTGGCTCCGGTGACGAGGCATCTCACGGTTCCCAGTGTGCGGCCCCCGCAAGCCTGTCGCACAAGAACTGGCCGGCCTGCGGCGGGCCCGGACGACGCCCGGCGGCGTTGCGGTCACGTCCGGATTCAACACCGGTATCCGGACGTGACCGCGCCTTGCCAAATCACCGCCCGGACTCCGCCTCGGCTCGGCCGCCCTTGTGCCACAGGCCCTAGACTCGTTCGCTGTGGAGACCGAGACGAGCACCTTCTGGGGGCCGGATTTCGCCCAGCTCAGGGCCACCGATCCGGAGATCGCCGGGGTGGTCCTCGGCGAGCTGGACCGGTTGCGGGGTGGCCTGCAACTGATCGCGAGCGAGAACCTGACCTCACCGGCGGTGCTGGCCGCGCTGGGCTCGACGTTGACCAACAAGTACGCCGAGGGGTACCCGGGTCGGCGCTACTACGGCGGCTGCGCCGAGGTGGACCGGGCCGAGGAGATCGGCATCGCCCGGGCCAAGGAGCTGTTCGGGGCCGAGCACGCCAACCTCCAGCCGCACTCCGGGGCGAGCGCCAACCTGGCCGCGTACGCCGCGCTGGTGCAGCCGGGGGACACGGTGCTGGCGATGGACCTGCCGCACGGCGGGCACCTCACCCACGGCAGCCGGGTGAACTTCTCCGGCAAGTGGTTCCACCCGGTGGGCTACCCGGTCCGGCCGGACACCGAGCTGATCGACTACGACGAGGTACGCGACCTGGCCCGCGCGCACCGGCCCAAGCTGATCATCTGTGGGGCCACCGCGTACCCCCGGCTGATCGACTTCGCACGGTTCCGGGAGATCGCCGACGAGGTCGGGGCGTACCTGATGGTGGACGCGGCGCACTTCATCGGCCTGGTGGCCGGTCGGGCGATCCCGTCGCCGGTGCCGTACGCCGACGTCGTCTGCGCCACCACCCACAAGGTGCTGCGCGGTCCCCGGGGCGGCATGATCCTCTGCCGCGAGTCGCTGGCCCAGCGGATCGACAAGGCGGTCTTCCCGTTCACCCAGGGCGGCCCGCTGATGCACGCGGTCGCGGCCAAGGCGGTCGCGCTGCGCGAGGCGGCCCAACCCGAGTTCCAGACGTACGCCCGGCAGGTGGTCAGCAACGCGCAGGCGCTCGCCGCCGGGCTGGCCGACGAGGGCCTGCGCCCGGTGTCCGGTGGCACCGACACCCACCTCGCGCTGATCGACCTACGGGAGCTGGGGGTGACCGGCGCGGAGGCCGAGGCCCGCTGCGACGCCGCCTCGATCACGCTGAACAAGAACGCCATCCCGTACGACCCGCAGCCGCCGCTGGTGGCCTCGGGCATCCGGGTCGGCACTCCGTGCGTCACCACCCAGGGCATGCGCGAGGGTGAGCTGCGGCAGGTGGCCGCCCTGATCGCCCGCGCGGTACGCACGAACCCGGGTGAACCGGGTGGCGCCGACGCGCTGGCCACGATCGGCGCCGAGGCGGCCGAGCTGGCGGCAACCTTCCCGGCGTACCCCCGTGGCTGAGCCCGGGGTGGTCGAACCCGCCGCCGACGGACGGTGGCGGTTGCGGCACCTGCCGGTGCTGTTGGCCGCGTCGGCGGCGCTGGCCGTGGTCGCGGCCGTGGTGGGCGGGGTGACCGGTGGCGCGACGGCCGCCCTCGGCGCGGCGGCCGGGGTGGGCGTGACGGTGTTCAGCTACACGCTCACGACAGTGGTGCTGGCGCGGGCCGATGAGGTCAACCCGCAGTTGCTGCTGCCGCTCGGTGTGGGGCTCTACGTGCTGAAGTTCACCCTGTTGGGTGTCGTCCTGGTGGCGGTGGCGTCGACCGGTTGGGCGGGGTTGATCCCGCTCTGCCTCGGCATCGTGGCCGGGGTGGCAGTGTGGACTGCGGCGCACCTCTGGTGGCTGACCACGGTGCACGCCCGCCGCTCCGGCTGACATGGTCATCGACTTGGGGTGTCCCACCTATCGGACGCGCGGCAATGTGTCGGCCTCCGGTCATTTTCCGACGGGCGGAAGGGGAGTAGCGTGCCCACAGACGACGGCGCCCACGAGAAGCCCACACAACGACGGTTGTGCGGGGGGTGAGGCACAGCCTCGTCTTCCCGGCTGATATCGTTCGCCCCGTCATGGCTGATGACCAAACCCCCCGTCCCGCCGGTCAACCGGACGACTATCCGTCCGGCGCCGGTCAGGGTTGGACCGCGCTCAGCTACCTCATCGGAGGCATGCTCGTGTGGGGTTTCATCGGCTGGCTGGTCGACCAGTGGCTCGACACCGGTGGCGTCGCCACCGGGATCGGCTTCGTGCTCGGCATGGCTGGGGGCGTCATCCTGGTCATCCGCCGACTCGGCACGCCTACTTAGGAAGGGACGCGGTGTTCGGACAGGCGAACGTCCTGGCAGCGGGCCAGGCGGCATTCCCACCCAGTGTGGAGGACTTCTACCTGCCCGCGATCGTGCCCTGGGGCGCGGAGAACGCTCCCTGGTTCACCAAGTTCACCTTGATGATCTGGATCGCGGTCGGCGCCTTGATCATCTTCTTCCTGGCGACCTACCGGAACCCGAAGCTGGTGCCGACCAAGAAGCAGTGGTTCGCCGAGTCGATCTACGGCTTCGTGCGCAACAACATCTCGGTCGACATGATCGGGCACCAGGGCGTGCGGTTCGCCCCGTACTTCACGACGCTGTTCTGCTTCGTGCTGGTGACGAACGCCTTCGCGATCATCCCGTTCTTCCAGATCTCGCCGAACTCGCACATCGCCTTCCCGGCGATCCTCGCGGTGATCAGCTACGTGCTGTTCAACTACATCGGCATCCGGCACCACGGCTTCGGCAAGTACTTCAAGCACGCCCTGATCCCGCCGGCACCCTGGTACATCCTGCCGCTGCTGATCCCGATCGAGGCGTTCTCGACCTTCATCATTCGGCCGTTCTCGCTGGCCGTTCGTCTCTTCGCGAACATGTTCGCCGGCCACATGCTCCTGCTGGTCTTCACGCTCGGCGGCTTCGCGATGCTCAACGCCAACGTCTGGCTGGCGCCGGTCTCGGTGGTCTCCTGGGTGATGACCGTGGCGCTGACCCTCCTCGAGGCGCTCGTCATCGTCCTGCAGGCCTACGTCTTCACGGTCCTGAGCGCCAGCTACATCCAGGGCGCTCTCGCCGAAGAGCACTGATCCACGCACCAACCGTTGTCGTCCCGCGTGAGAGTCACGCGTGATAACCAGGAGGAACCACACCAATGGACGTTAGCGTTCTCGCCGAGGTCAACGGCAGCACCGCCGCCATCGGCTACGGCCTCGCGGCCATCGGCCCGGGCATCGGCGTTGGCCTGGTCTTCGCCGCCTACATCCAGTCGACCGCCCGGCAGCCGGAGTCGTCCCGGATGACCCTGCCGTACGTCTGGATCGGCTTCGCCGTCATCGAGGCGCTCGCGCTGTTCGGCATCGCCTTCGGCTTCATCTGGGCCAAGTAGTACCCGCCCCTTCCGACCGGGAGGTCACCCATGTTGTTCCTCCTCGCCGCCGAGGGTGGTGAGTCAGACCACAACCCGATCATTCCGATCTGGCAAGAGATCGTGGTCGGCACGGTCGCCTTCGCCGTGCTCTGCTTCGTGCTGATGAAGTTCGTCTTCCCGCGCATGGAGCAGACGTTCCAGGCTCGGGTCGACGCGATCGAGGGCGGCATCAAGCGCGCCGAGGCCGCTCAGGCCGAGGCGAACCAGCTGCTCGAGCAGTACCGTGCCCAGCTCGCCGAGGCGCGGACCGACGCTGCCAAGATCCGCGACGACGCGCGGGCCGACGCCGAGGGCATCCGGCAGGACATCCTCGCCAAGGCGCGGGAAGAGTCCGACCGGGTCATCCAGGCCGGCAAGGACGCACTCGCCGCCGAGCGGGCCACCATCGTGCGCGAGCTGCGCGCGGAGGTCGGCACCATCGCGGTGGACCTGGCCAGCAAGATCGTCGGCGAGTCGCTGGCCGACGAGGCACGGCGCAAGGGCACCGTCGACCGGTTCCTGAGCGGCCTCGAGAGCACGGGGGCCCGCTGATGCAGGCCGCCAGCCGGGAGTCGTACAAGGTCGCGGCCGAGCGCCTCGACGCGTACGTCCGCGGCGCGGAGCCGTCGGCGGTGGCCTCCACCGCCGACGCCATCCTCTCCGTGGCGACCCTGCTGCGGCGTGAGCCGCGGCTGCGTCGGGCGCTGTCCGACCCGGCTCGTACCGGCACGGACCGCGGCGCGCTGCTCGGCGACATGCTGGGTGGGCGGATCGGCGCGGACGCGCTCGACCTGCTCGTCACGCTGGTCTCGGGCCGCTGGTCGGCACCGTCGGAGTTGCTCGACGGCGTCGAGCGCCTCGGCGTGGAGGCGCTGCTGGCCAGTGCCGACTCCGCCGGTGAGCTGGGCGAGGTGGAGGACGAGCTGTTCCGCTTCGGTCAGGTCGTGTCCGGTCAGTCGGCGCTGAGCAACGCTCTCGCCGACCCGGTCGCCCCGGTCGAGCAGCGGGCCACCCTGGCTCGCGAGCTGCTCGCCGGCAAGGCCCGGCCGGTCACCGTCAGCCTCGTCGAGGCTGCGCTCGCCGGCTTCGGCGGGCGTTCCTTCACCGGAGCGCTCACCCGGCTGGTCGAGCTGGCCGCCGACCGGCGTGACCGGCAGGTGGCGTACGTGACCGTCGCGGCCCCGTTGAGTGACGAGGACGAGCGTCGACTGGGTGCGAGCCTCGCCGCGATATACGGTCGGGAGGTGTCCGTCAAGCAGACGGTTGACCCCGCCGTTCTCGGTGGCGTGAGCGTCCGGGTCGGTTCCGACCTGTACGACGGCACCATCCTGCGCCGCCTCAACGAGACTCGCAACGCGCTCGCGAAGCGCTGAACGGCTCACCGCCCAGCACCCGGGCGGATCCGCCGCCCAGCGCCTGGATTGACAGACGCCATTCGGACCGGTTGGTACTAGGTATCCCGGGCCCCTGAATTTTAAGGAAGCAGAGGATGGCCGAGCTGACCATCTCGACGGAGGAGATCCGCGGCGCCCTGGAGCGCTACGTCTCCTCCTACTCGTCCGACGTCTCCCGCGAGGAGGTCGGCACCGTCGCCGACACCGGCGACGGCATCGCCCACGTCGAGGGCCTGCCCTCGACCAAGACCAACGAGCTCCTGGAGTTCGAGGACGGCACGCTCGGCGTGGCGCTGAACCTCGACGTGCGGGAGATCGGCGTGGTCGTCCTCGGTGACTCCGCCAAGCTGGAGGAGGGGCAGCGGGTCAAGCGCACCGACCGCGTGCTCTCGGTTCCGGTCGGCGACGCGTTCCTCGGCCGCGTGGTCAACGCGCTCGGCCAGCCGATCGACGGCCTCGGCGACATCGCCGAGGAGGGTTACCGCGAGCTGGAGCTGCAGGCTCCGAACGTGATGGCCCGGCAGTCGGTGTTCGAGCCGCTGCAGACCGGCATCAAGGCGATCGACGCGATGACGCCGATCGGCCGGGGCCAGCGCCAGCTGATCATCGGCGACCGCAAGACGGGCAAGACCACCGTCGCGCTGGACGCCATCCTCAACCAGCGGGACAACTGGCGCACCGGCGACCCGAAGAAGCAGGTTCGCTGCATCTACGTCGCCATCGGCCAGAAGGCCTCCACCATCGCCTCGATCAAGGGGCAGCTGGAGGAGGCGGGCGCGCTGGAGTACACCACCATCGTTGCCTCCCCGGCGTCCGACCCGGCCGGCTTCAAGTACCTGGCCCCGTACACCGGCTCGTCCATCGGGCAGCACTGGATGTACGGCGGCAAGCACGTCCTGATCGTCTTCGACGACCTGAGCAAGCAGGCCGAGGCGTACCGCGCCGTGTCGCTGCTGCTGCGTCGCCCGCCGGGCCGTGAGGCGTACCCGGGTGACGTCTTCTACCTGCACTCCCGCCTGCTGGAGCGCTGCGCGAAGCTCTCCGACGAGCTGGGTGGCGGCTCGATGACCGGTCTGCCGATCATCGAGACGAAGGCCAACGACATCTCGGCCTTCATCCCGACCAACGTCATCTCGATCACCGACGGCCAGATCTTCCTGGAGACCGACCTGTTCAACCAGGGCGTTCGTCCGGCGATCAACGTCGGCACCTCGGTCTCCCGCGTCGGCGGCGCCGCCCAGGTGAAGCCGATGCGCAAGGTCGCCGGTTCGCTGCGGCTCAACCTGGCCCAGTACCGCGAGCTGGAGGCGTTCGCCGCCTTCGCCTCCGACCTGGACAAGGCCTCGCAGAACCAGCTGAACCGGGGTTCGCGTCTGGTGGAGCTGCTCAAGCAGCCGAACTACTCGCCGTACCCGGTGCAGGAAGAGGTCGTCTCGGTCTGGTCCGGCGTCGAGGGCAAGCTCGACGACATCCCGGTCGGCGAGGTGCGGCGCTTCGAGGCGGAGTTCCTCCAGTACCTGCGGCACAAGCACGAGGGTGTCCTCGCGTCGATCGCCGACAACCAGTGGGGCGATGACATCATCAACTCCCTGGACACCGCGATCGGCGAGTTCAAGCAGGTCTTCCTCAACAAGGAGGACGAGCGCAAGGTCAACGACGCGCCGGCCGCTCCGCTCGAGGGTGACGAGAACCGCGAGACGGTGACCCGCTTCCGCGACGGCGCGACCGACCGCCCGGCCGAGAGCTGATCTGATGGCGGCCCAGGTACGCGTTCTTCGTCAACGAATCCGCTCGGCGAAGTCGATGAAGAAGATCACCAAGGCGATGGAGCTCGTGGCGACGAGCCGGATCGCCAAGGCCCAGGCGCGGGTGCAGGCGTCCCTGCCGTACGCCGAGGCCATCACCGGTGTGCTCACGGCGCTGGCGTCCAACGCGCGGATCGACCACCCGCTGCTCACCCCGCGCGAGCGGGTGCGGCGGGCGGGCGTCCTGTTGGTCACCAGCGACCGTGGCCTGGCCGGCGGTTACAGCTCCAACGCGATCAGGATGGCCGAGTCGCTGATCGCACGCCTCAAGGCGGACGGCAAGGAGCCGGTGCTCTACGTCATCGGGCGTAAGGGCGTCGGGTTCTACCGGTTCCGGGACCGGCCGATCGAGGCGAACTGGACCGGGTTCAGCGAGCAGCCGTCGTTCGAGGACGCCCGCGCCGTGGGTGAGACGCTGATCAGGGCGTTCACGTCCGGTGCGGACGACGCCGACGGTGGCGCTGGCGCGGACGGGGTGCTGGGCGTGGACGAGTTGCACATCGTCTACACCGAGTTCCACTCACTGATGACGCAGAACCCGGTCACCAAGGTCATCGGTCCGATGCAGGTCGAGGACCGGCCGCGCTCCGAGGGGCTGCTGCCGGCGTACGAGTTCGAGCCGGAGGCGGAGGCGCTGCTCGACGCGCTCCTGCCGAGGTACATCAACACGCGGATCTACGCGGCGTTGCTCGAGTCGGCGGCGAGTGAGTCGGCGGCACGGCGGCGAGCGATGAAGAGCGCCACCGACAACGCCGAAGAGATGATCGAGAAGTACACGCGTGAGATGAACTCGGCCCGTCAGGCCGGGATCACCCAGGAGATCAGCGAGATCGTCGGCGGCGCCAACGCGCTCGCCGCGTCGGGAAGTGAAGTGTGATGACTGCCCCAGTAGAGACCAAGACGGCCACGGGTCGCGTGGTCCGGGTCATCGGCCCGGTCGTCGACGCCGAGTTCCCGCGCGACGGCATGCCGGCCCTGTTCAACGCCCTGAACGTCACCGTGAGCCTGTCCGGCGGTGAGAAGACGCTGACCCTGGAGGTCGCCCAGCACCTGGGTGACAACCTGGTCCGCGCGATCTCGATGCAGCCGACGGACGGTCTGGTTCGCGGCGCCGAGGTTCGTGACCGCGGCGAGCCGATCAGTGTGCCGGTGGGCGACGCGGTCAAGGGCCACGTGTTCAACGCGATCGGCGAGGTGCTCAACCTCAAAGAGGGCGAGACGTTCGAGGCCGACGACCGGTGGGGTATCCACCGCAAGGCCCCGGCCTTCGCGGACCTGGAGCCGAAGACCGAGATGCTGGAGACCGGCATCAAGGTCATCGACCTGCTCGCCCCGTACGTCAAGGGCGGCAAGATCGGTCTGTTCGGCGGCGCGGGCGTGGGCAAGACGGTGCTCATCCAGGAGATGATCACCCGGGTTGCCCGTAACTTCGGTGGTACCTCGGTCTTCGCCGGCGTGGGTGAGCGCACCCGTGAGGGCAACGACCTGATCGCCGAGATGACCGAGTCCGGCGTCATCGACAAGACCGCGCTGGTCTACGGCCAGATGGACGAGCCGCCGGGCACGCGTCTGCGGGTCGCGCTCTCCGCGCTCACCATGGCGGAGTACTTCCGCGACGTGAAGAAGCAGGAGGTGCTGCTCTTCATCGACAACATCTTCCGCTTCACGCAGGCGGGTTCGGAGGTCTCCACCCTGCTCGGCCGTATGCCGAGCGCGGTGGGTTACCAGCCGACCCTGGCCGACGAGATGGGCGAGCTCCAGGAGCGGATCACCTCCGTCCGGGGCCAGGCCATCACCTCGATGCAGGCGATCTACGTGCCGGCGGACGACTACACCGACCCCGCCCCGGCCACCACGTTCGCCCACCTGGACGCGACCACCAACCTGGAGCGGTCGATCTCCGACAAGGGCATCTACCCGGCCGTGGACCCGCTGGCGTCCTCGTCCCGGATCCTCGCCCCGGAGTTCGTCGGCCAGGAGCACTTCCAGGTCGCCACCGAGGTGAAGCGGATCCTGCAGCGCTACAAGGACCTGCAGGACATCATCGCCATCCTCGGTATCGAGGAGCTCTCCGAGGAAGACAAGATCACCGTGGCCCGGGCCCGGCGGATCGAGCGCTTCCTCTCGCAGAACACCTACGCGGCGGAGCAGTTCACCGGCGTGCCGGGCTCGACGGTCCCGATCAAGGAGACCATCGAGGCGTTCCGGAAGATCAGCGAGGGTGAGTACGATCACTTCCCCGAGCAGGCGTTCTTCATGTGCGGCGGTCTCGAGGACCTGGAAGCCAAGGCTGAGGAGCTGATGAAGGCCTGACAGCCCTCGTCGTACCCGTACCGCAAAAGACTGCCCCGGCAATGTCGGGGCAGTCTTTTGTTCATCTTCGCGTCTTACCATCGTCGCGGTCCGTTACTCACGGTCGTCACTCACGTGGCAGCCGAGATACGGTCGGTCCGCGCGTTCACGTTCAGGAGCGCGGACGAGTGCAACCTTTCGACGACGTGAGCCCGTCTCCTCTGCGTGGGCGTAGCGAACGGAGATGAGTGTGGGTAAGGCCGGCAAGAAGGGCCGCAAGTCGTCCATGTGGCGGGGCGTGCCGCGCTGGGCCAAGGTGTGCACCGTGTTCGGCCTGGTGCTGACCATGCTCAGCGGCGGTGTGCTGGTCGGCACTGAGGTGCTGATGGCCCGCTACGAGGGCGCCGTCGGCAAGGCCGACCTCTTCGGTGACCAGGCGGCGGGCGCCAAGGAGAAGCAGAGCGACATCAAGGGCCCGCTCAACCTCCTGCTGGTCGGCATCGACCCGCGTACGCCGACGGCGGCGCCGTTGGCCGACTCGATCATGGTGCTGCACGTGCCCGCCTCGATGGACCGGGCCTACCTCTTCTCGGTGCCGCGGGACCTCTACGTCGACATCCCCGCGTTCAAGAAGGCCAACTTCTCCGGCGAGAAGACCAAGATCAACGCTGCGATGTCGTTCGGTAGTCAGGTGCCCGGCAAGAATCCCGACGCGGCGCGGGGGTTCGAGTTGCTGGCCACCACCGTGCAGGACGTGACGGGCATCAAGCGGTTCGACGGCGGAGCGATCATCAACTTCACCGGTTTCCAGAAGATCGTCGACGCGATGGGCGGCGTCGACATGTACGTCGAGCGGGAGGTGCGGTCCGAGCACAAGCAGCCGGACGGCTCCCCGCGGCCAGGCAAGACGTACGGAGAGGGTTACGTCGGGCCGCAGGCGGTCTACACGAAGGGCACCCACCACCTCAAGGGGTGGCAGGCGCTTGACTACGTCCGGCAGCGGTACCCGAAGAACGGTGTCCCGGACTCGGACTATGGCCGGCAGCGCCACCAGCAGCAGTTCGTCAAGGCGATGGTCGGTCAGGCGTTCAGCGCCGACGTGGTGGCCAACCCGATCAAGCTGGACAAGGTGCTGCGCGCCGCCGGCCAGTCACTGATCTTCAACGGTCGGGGCAACAGCGTTGTCGACTTCGGGCTCGCCCTCAAGAACGTCCGCCCGAACACCATCCAGATGATCAAGCTGCCCGGTGGCGGGGTCTACGAGGGTAAGAAATACCTGGGTGAGCAGTTCCAGGCAGGCGTCCCGGACTTCTTCACCGCGTTGCACAATGAACAACTGGACCCGTTCCTGCTCGAGCACCCGGAATTCCAGAACAAGACCAAGTAGCCGTGGCGCAGCTCTCGCCACCCGCGTTGGGGGCGGCGCGGCGGCACGACTAGACTTTTGGCAATCCGCCGCCGCAGCAAGGAGACAGCGTGGCAAAGCAGCTTCACGTCGAGCTCGTCGCCGTCGAGGAGAAGGTCTGGTCCGGTGAGGCCGAGATGGTCGTCGCCCGGACCACCGAGGGCGAGCTCGGTGTCCTGCCGGGTCACGCGCCGCTGCTCGGCCAGCTCGCCGAGCCCGGCCAGGTGCGCATCAAGCTGGCCGGCGGCGAGCAGGTCTCGTACGAGGTGGCCGGCGGCTTCCTCTCGGTGAGCGCCGAAGGCGTCACCGTGCTGGCCGAGAGCGCGACCCCGGTTTCCGCGCAGAGCCGCTGAGTCACACCGGGGATGCAGATCGTCGAAGGGATCGGGGTCGGCGTCGCCGTCATCCTCGTCGCGCTTCTCGTGCTCTTCGTCCGGCGGGCCCTCGTGACCCGCAGCGGTGGCATCATCCGGCTCAGCGTCCGGGTCACCACCGTGCTCGACGGGCGTGGCTGGTCACCCGGCTTCGGCCGGTTCGCCGCTGACGAGCTGCGCTGGTATCGAATGTTCAGCTTCGCAATCCGCCCCAAGCGGGTTCTCTCCCGCAAGGATCTCGCGGTCGAGCGCCGGCGGTTGCCCGAAGGGCAGGAACGGCTCTCCATGCCGGCCGACTGGGTGATCCTCCGCTGTACGAGTCACCACGCACCGGTGGAGATCGCCATGGCGCGATCGACCGTGACCGGTTTCCTCTCCTGGCTCGAGGCCGCCCCTCCGGGGGCGGTCTCGCCGCGTCTGGCCTCCCAGGACTGGCCGGCTGCCTGATCTGGCCCTCTAGGGCGTCTGTGGTTGCTCGCCGGGGTTTCCGGGGCACCCCGCCCGGCTCCGGGCGGTCAGGCTTGATCCCTGCGCCGGGCGGGCTGCCCCGGAAACCCGTCCGCGGCGCTGCGCGTCGGTCCGGTCCGGTTTTTGATCACCTGCCGTTACCGGGTTCGCTGAGTCCTGCCTAGCGGGGCTGGCGGGGCGGCTTGATCGACTCGGCTTTCCTGATGTCGGGGTGTCCTGCTGGCCCGGACACCCCGACATCAAGGAACCGGAGTTGATCAAGGTGGGCCGGGCGTCCGGCCCGAGGAGTCGGCTCGGCCGACGCGTGGTGGCGGTCAGATTGGGAAGTCACACCTCGACGTCGCGCGCAGCGCCCGACTCAGCGCTTGCCGCCCGGCACCCATAGCACATCGCCCGCCGGATTTGCCGTTCTTGACAGGATAAAGAGCAGATCGGAGAGCCGGTTGAGATACTTTGCCGGGAGCGGGGTGGTCCGGTCCGGATCGTGGCTGACCAGCGCCCACGCTGCCCGCTCGGCTCGCCGGGCGATGGTCCGCGCCACGTGCAGCAGCGCCGCGCCGGCGGTGCCGCCGGGGAGGATGAAGGAGTCGAGCTTGCTCAGGCGCGCGTTGTACTCGTCGCACCAGCCCTCCAGGCGCTCGACGTACTCCTCGGTCACCCGCAGCGGCGGGTACTTGGGCTCCGGCTCGACGGGCGTGGACAGGTCGGCGCCGACATCGAACAGGTCGTTCTGCACCGACGCCAGGACGGCCCGCAGCTCCTCGTCGAGCTGGCCCAGGGCGAGTGCGACACCGATCGCCGCGTTGCACTCGTCGACATCCGCGTACGCGGCGATCCGTGGATCGGTCTTCGGGACCTGCTCGTTGTTGCTCAGCCTGGTCATGCCGGCGTCGCCGGCCTTGGTGTAGATGCGCGTGAGGTGGACGGCCATGACGCACAGCCTACGGATACCGGAACTGACGATCCCCGCTCGGCCGGACACGACAGCCGGCTGGCCAGCGGTGGTGGGTCCGGGCGACGCCGGTGACACGGCGGTCAACGACGTCGACGTCATCCGGGTCTGCGGTGCGAGCCGGCTGGCGGGCACCGTGCACGTCGTCGGCGCCAAGAACTCCGCACTGAAGTTGATGGCCGCCGCGCTGCTCGCTCCCGGCCGCAGCGTGATCACCAACGTTCCGCGGATCACCGATATCGCGATCATGGGGGAGGTGCTGCGACGGCTGGGCTGTGACGTCCGGTTCGACGCGGACGACCCCGTCGATCCGATGGTGGCGCGGGGCGGCGTCGCCCGGTCCCGCTCGGTCACCATCGACGTACCCGAGCAGCCGGGCGCGGAGGCCGACTACGACCTGGTCCGGCGGCTGCGCGCGTCGATCTGCGTGCTCGGCCCCCTGCTGGCCCGTCGTGGCTACGTGCGGGTGGCCCACCCGGGCGGCGACGCGATCGGCTCCCGTGGCCTGGACATGCACATCTCCGGGCTGACCCGGATGGGCGCGGAGATCTCCGGTGAGCACGGGTTCGTCATCGCCGAGGCCCCGCACGGGCTGCGCGGCGCCGACATCGTGCTGGACTTCCCCAGCGTGGGGGCGACCGAGAACCTGGTCATGGCAGCGGTGCTGGCCCAGGGCACCACGACGATCGACAACGCGGCCCGGGAGCCGGAGATCGTCGACATCTGCACGATGCTCAACGAGATGGGCGCGCGGATCTCCGGCGCCGGCACGTCCACCCTGCGGATCACCGGCGTGCCCGGCCTGCGGCCGGTGCGGCACGCCACCGTGGGGGACCGGATCGTCGCCGGCACCTGGGCGTTCGGCGCCGCGATGACGCGCGGCGACGTGACGGTCACCGGCCTGGACCCGACCTACCTGGAGGTCGCGCTGGACAAGGTCGTCGCGGCCGGCGGCCTGGTCGAGACGCGGGGCGACGGCTTCCGGGTACGCATGGACGACCGGCCCCGCGCGGTGGACGTGGTGACCCTGCCGTACCCCGGCTTCGCCACCGATCTGCTGCCGATGGCGATCGGGCTGGCCTCGGTCAGCGACGGTGCATCCCTGATCACGGAGAACATCTTCGACGGCCGGTTCATGTTCGCCAACGAGATGATGCGGCTCGGCGCGGACATCAAGACCGACGGGCACCACGCCGTGGTCCGGGGTCGGGAGCGGCTGTCCGGGGCGCCGGTACGCGCCACCGACATCCGCGCGGGCGCCGGGCTGATCATCGCCGGACTCTGCGCGGAGGGACCCACCGAGGTTTCGCACGTGCACCACGTCGACCGGGGGTACCCGGACTTCGTGGCCGACCTGCGCGCGCTCGGCGTGGCGGTGGAGCGGGGGACCGCGCCCGAGGAGCCGTCGCTGGAGATCTGAGACCCGCTGCACCTCTCGCGGTCTCAGGTGGCCTGCAGCGAGGCACGTACGTGCCGTCGTGCGTCGTGGATGCGTGACTTCAGGGTGCCGACCGGAATGGCGAGGTGATCGGCGATCTGGTCGTAGGTCAACTGGCACAGGTCACGCAGTACGAGGGGGGCGACCAGTTCGGGTCGGTGCGCCTCCAGCCGTTCCAGCGCGTCGAGCAGGTCGAGCCGGGAACCGGCGATCACGCTCGTGGTGCGGGGGTCGGCGGTGTCGAGCGGGAGCAGTGGCGTGGACTGCTCCTCGGCCCGACGCTTGAGGCTCCGATACGTCTGCCGAGCGCAGTTGGCGGTGACGATGTGCAGCCAGGTGGAGAACTTCGACCGGCCAGCGAAGCTGTCAATCTTGCGGGCGACCTGCAGAAGCGCGTCCTGGCACGCCTCCTCGGCGTCCTGTCGGCAGGGAAGGAGGCGTAGACACTGCCGCATGACCTGCGGACCGATCCTGATCAGCAACGCGTCGAGTGCGGCGGCGTCCCCCTTGGCGGCACGATCAGCCAGCTCCTCGATATCAAGATCGTCTGGCATGATCAGGCCCCGTTCCTCAGCGTTTAGTCGGTCATAATACGGGCGTGTCAGTACCCGGCAAGATCGGCCGATACCGCGTTGTAGGGCGTATCGGATCCGGAGCGTTCGCCACCGTGTGGCTCGGCGCCGACGATGCTCTGGACGCCTCCGTCGCGATCAAGGTGCTGGCCGACAACTGGTCGTACCACTCTGATCTGCGGGAGCGGTTCGAGCAGGAGGCGCGGATCATGCGGCGGACGGATTCGAGCCTGCTCGTGCGTGTGCTCGACGTCGGTGAGCTGCCGGACGGACGCCCGTACCTGGTGATGCCGTACGCGGCCGGTGGCACTCTCGCGGATCGACTCGCCTCGGGACCGATGCCGGTCCGGGAGGCGCTGCTCGTCGCGGCCGACATCGCCCGCGCCGTCATGGTGCTGCACGAGGCCGGCGTGCTGCACCGGGATCTCAAGCCGTCCAACGTGTTGTTTCAGCCGGCGGCGGGCCGGGATCGGGTGCTCGTCGCCGACCTTGGCCTGGCCAAGGCGCTCGCCAACGCGTCCGGCTTCACCATCGCGGCCGGCACGCCCGGCTACATGCCGCCCGAGCAGGCCACCGCCGGTGGCGGTCTGGACATCCGCGCGGACGTGTACGCGATCGGCGCGACGACCTACCACATGTTGACCGGGCACCCGCCCGACCCGGCATGGTCCGCTGGCAGCCGATCGGGCCGGGCCGGGCGTTCTCTCCCCCGTCCGTCCCAGCTTCGGCCCGGAGTTCCCTCCGAAGTGGACGACCTGGTGCGGCGCGCGCTGCATCCCGACCCGCGGCAACGCTGGGCGTCCGCCGCGGTGATGCTCGAGGAACTCCAGCGGGTCATCGCGTCGACGGAGCGGGAGGCGGGCCGTGGTCGGTTCGTGCGGCAGGTGGGAAGGGTCGTCGGCGTCGCGGTCGCCCTGAGCGCCCTGCTGGCGACGACCGGTTCCAGCTCCACGTTGTCGGAACGGCCCGGGTGGATTCGCGTACGCGATGACTCCGGCGCTCTCTCGGTCGCGGTGCCGGCGAGCTGGGCCGGCCAGGTGAAGGACGCCGGCTGGGATCCTTCGGTGCTGCGCCTCTCGGCCGGTCAGGCGCCGGGTCTCGTGGTCGCCCCGGATCTCGCCGCCTGGCCGGACCCGGCGAGTGGGATGCCCGGTCTGTTCGTCGGGGTGAGCAGGGCCCTTCTCGGCGGCGACCCGGCGCCGGCGTTACCCAGCCACGCCTCCTGTGTCCAGCAGCCCGATCGGACCGTCGACGTGGGCGGTGACCGGGCGCTGGTACGCCGGTGGACCTCGTGCGGCGCCTCGGTGTCGTTCAGCGAGATCGTGATCCCCGTGCCGCAGCGCCGCTATGGCGTGTACCTGCAGATCAAGCAGGTCGACGACGCGGACCTGACCGACGAGATCCTGGCCGGCCTGCGGTTGTCCAGCGCGCTGGCACCACAGGCCGGCCGTTTCGAGTCGGTCTACTCGTAGCAGTCCTGGTTCGCGTACTGGAGGGTCAACTGGACGACCTTGCCCTTGATGGTCTCGATGCGGTAGACGGCCTTGCTGTTGCCGGGGGTCTTCGCGAAGCCACGACCGTTCGTCGCGTCTCCGTCGGCCGCCGTCCAGGCCGGGTAGATCCGCAGCATCTCGGCGCTCGACATGCCGATGCGCGCTCCCTCGGGCGTCTTGATCCCCGCGTACGCGTCGATGGTGGCGATACCCAGCGTCGACGAGAGAAGGACGGTCCCCTCCTCGCTGGGGGCGGCGCGCAGGTACGCCGGCGTGCAGCCGCCCGTGTCGCTCGCGAACGCCCGCAGCAGTCCCGTCCCGGTGGCCTGCTGGCGGGTCATGCCGAGCTTGAGTGAACCGATGCCGTTCGGACCCAGGACGAGCGACGTGGGGCGGGTCGCGGTGCTGGACGGCCGGGCGGACGGCGTCGAGGAGGGAGAGATAGGCGGCGGAATGGGGCTGCCGGTGGTGACCGTGCTGGTCGTCGGGGCGGGCGAGCCGGCCGGCGCGGCGTTGCCGTCCTGGTGTGCGGGCGACGAGCACGCCGCTGCGAGCAGGAGGCAGGTGAGGGTTCCGACCATGGACGTTGCGCGCATCATGAGCTCCTGGCTGTTGCCACTTGTTGGTTGTCGTAGGGTTCGATGCACCCACTCGGGAGTTTGTTCGCTCCGGCGAGTCGCGAATTCGTCACCTGCCCTTAGTCATCGTTCAGGCTCGCCGACTAGGGTGCAGGCAGGCACTCAATCGCAGTGAGGGAGAAGCAGATGGCGGGTCGACTCGCGGTCGTCGGGGCCGGGCTGATGGGCTCCGGCATCGCCCAGGTGGCGGCGCAGGCGGGCTGGCAGGTGACGCTGCGCGACCTGGACGACGCGGCCACCACCCGAGGGTTGGGCGGCATCCGGAAGTCGCTGGAGAAGTTCGCCGAGAAGGGCAAGATCGAGGCGTCCGACGTCGAGGCGACCCTCGCGCGGATCACGCCGACCACCGACCTGGAGGCCGCGGCGGACGCGGACATCGTGGTCGAGGCGGTCTTCGAGCGGCTGGAGATCAAGCACGAGGTGTTCCGGGCGCTGGACAAGATCTGCCGGTCCGACGCGGTGCTCGCCACCAACACGTCGGCCATTCCGGTCACCCAGATCGCGGCGGTCACCGAGCGGCCGGAGGCCGTCGTCGGCACCCACTTCTTCTCCCCGGTGCCGATGATGCAGCTCTGCGAGCTGGTGCGCGGCTACAAGACCAGCGACGCCACGCTCGACACGGCGCGCGCCTTCGCCGAGGAGATCGGCAAGACCGTCGTCGTGGTCAACCGGGACATCGCCGGTTTCGTCACCACGCGGCTGATCTCCGCCCTGGTCATGGAGGCGGTCAAGCTGGTCGAGTCGGGCGTGGTGTCCGCCGAGGACCTGGACACCGCCTGCCGGCTCGGCTTCGGGCACGCCATGGGTCCGCTGGCCACCACCGACCTGACCGGGGTGGACGTGCTGCTGCACGCCTCGAAGAACATCTACACCGACACGGCCGACGAGAAGTTCTTCCCGCCGGAGCTGCTCCAGCGCATGGTCACCGCCGGTGATCTGGGCCGCAAGACCGGCAAGGGCTTCTACACGTACTGAGGGGTGGCGACCGGGGCGAACGCCCGCCCCGGTCAGCCCGCTCAGCCGTCGCGCTTGGTGGTCCAGCGGAAGGTGGTCAGGCAGAGCACGAGCCCGATCACGCACCACAGTGCCAGTACCAGCGCGACCCGCCCCAGCTCGAACGAGCCGCCCGGCTCCTGCGCCCCGAAGCTCTCGGGCAGGAAGACCGACCGCAGCCCCTGGCACATCCACTTGAGCGGGAAGGACGCCGCCACCTGTTGCATCCAGGTGGGCAGGTCGGTGAAGACGAAGAACACCCCGGAGATGAACTGGAGCACGAGCGCGACCGGAGTCACCACCGCCGAACCGCTGCGGGCGGTGCGGGCCAGCGACGAGATGGCGATGCCACACAGGGTGCAGGCGGTCACCCCGAGCACGGAGACCCAGCCGAAGGTGAACCACTTCCCGGCGGTGCCGGGCAGGTCGAGATCGAACAACGCCACCGCGACGGCCAGCAGCAGCGCGGTCTCGGCGATCCCGATCGCCACCACCATGATCACCTTGCCGGCGAACCAGACCCACTTCGGCATCGGCGTGCCCCGGTAGCGCTTGAGCACCCCCCGGTCCCGCTCGATCGGGATCCAGATGCCCAGGTTCTGGAAGCTCACCGTCATCAGGCCGGTCGCGATCATGCCGGTGATGAAGTACTGGGTGAACCTGACCCCGCCGCCGATCGTCCCATCGAAGATCGACGCGAAGATCAGGATCATGATGATGGGGAAGCCCATCGTGAAGACCACGGACTCCCGACTGCGCAGGAACTGGGTGATCTCCAGTCGGCCCTGGCGCAGGGCGAGCGTGCCGACGCCCGGCCGGCCGCCCGAGCGCGTGGCAGGCGGCGTGGCCCTTTTCGTCGTGGTCGTCATCGCGCGTGTCCGATCATCGTGAGGTAGACGTCCTCCAGGGTCGGCCGGGTCACCGTGAGTCCGGGGACCTCGCCGCCGTAGCGCGCGGCCAGGTCGGCCACGAGGGCCGTCGGCGTCGCGCTCTGCGCGAGCTCCCACGTCCCTTCCGGGGTACGCCAGGAGACCGTCGCGAGCGCATCCTGGCGGTTGCCCAGCCGGTTGGGCGCGGCCACCTCGACCAGCCGGCCGTCGGCGATCACGCCGACCCGGTCGGCGAGCGCCTCCGCCTCGTCCAGGTAGTGGGTGGTGAGCACGATCGTGGTGCCGGCCGCGGCGAGGTCGCGGATCAGCTCCCAGAACTCGCGGCGGGCCTCCGGGTCGAAGCCGGTGGTCGGCTCGTCGAGGAAGAGCAGCTCGGGGCGGCCGATGATGCCCAGCGCCACGTCGAGCCGGCGCTTCTGCCCGCCGGAGAGGGTGTGCGTACGAGCCTTCGCCTTCGCCGCCAGCCCGACCCGTTCGATCACCTTGGCGGGGTCGTCCGCGTCCGGATAGAACCCGGAGAAGTGCCGGACCACCTCGGACACGGTCAGCTCGTCGAACTCGCCGGTGCCCTGGAGCACGATGCCGACCCGGGAGCGCCAGCCGGCGTCCGGTCGAGCCGGGTCCGCGCCGAGCACGGCCACCTCGCCGGCGTCCCGGTGCCGGTAGCCCTCCAGGATCTCCACGGTCGTGGTCTTGCCCGCGCCGTTCGGGCCGAGCAACGCGAACACCTCGCCCCGGCGGACGTCGAGGTCGACCCCCGCCACCGCCACGTTGTCGCCGTACGCCTTGCGCAGCCCGCGGACGGAGATGGCCAGCTCGTCATCCATGCCGTCCAGTGTGCGTCCTGGTGGCGATCGGCGGGTGCCCGGGGTATGGCGGTCCGGTCCACTGCGCGCGCTTCGCACCCCGGCGTCCTCGACATGGACCTGTGTGGTTTTCCACAACCTCTTCTACTGAACGGTAACTTAGACTCCGGCCATGGATGAGACGCCGACCCGGCTGCCCGAGCGGGACCGCCCGTGGGTCATGCGCACGTACGCCGGCCACTCGTCGGCCGCCGCGACCAACGCGCTCTTCCGCCGCAACCTCGCCAAGGGGCAGACCGGCCTGTCGGTCGCCTTCGACCTGCCCACCCAGACCGGCTACGACCCCGACCACGAGCTGGCCGCCGGTGAGGTGGGCCGGGTCGGCGTGCCGGTCGCCCACCTTGGCGACATGCGGGCGCTCTTCGACAGCATCCCGCTCGCCGAGACGAACACCTCGATGACCATCAACGCGCCGGCGATGTGGCTGCTCGCCCTCTACGCGGCCGTGGCCACCGAGCAGGGATCGAGCGCCGACCTGCTCTCCGGCACCACCCAGAACGACATCATCAAGGAGTACCTGTCCCGGGGGACGTACATCTTTCCACCGGCGGCCTCGCTGCGGCTGACGGCGGATGTCATCGCGCACACCCTGACGACGATGCCCAGGTGGAACCCGGTCAACATCTGCTCGTACCACCTCCAGGAAGCTGGCGCGACGCCCGTGCAGGAGGTCGGCTTCGCCCTGGCCACCGCCGTCGCCGTCCTCGACGCGGTCCGCGACTCCGGTCAGGTGCCCGCCGAGCGGATGGGTGACGTGGTGCAGCGCGTCTCGTTCTTCGTCAACGCCGGGGTGCGTTTCGTCGAGGAGATCGCCAAGATGCGCGCGTTCGGTGTGCTGTGGGACGAGATCACCCGGGAGCGGTACGGCGTCACCGAGGCCCGGCAGCGGCGGTTCCGCTACGGCGTACAGGTCAACTCGCTCGGCCTCACCCAGGCGCAGCCGGAGAACAACATCCAGCGCATCGTGCTGGAGATGCTCGGCGTGACGATGTCCCGCGACGCGCGCGCCCGCGCCGTGCAACTGCCGGCGTGGAACGAGGCGCTCGGCCTGCCCCGGCCCTGGGACCAGCAGTGGTCGCTCCGGATGCAGCAGGTTCTGGCGTACGAGTCGGACCTGCTCGAATACCCCGACCTCTTCGCCGGCTCGCACGTGATGACCGCACTCGTCGACGAGATCGTCGGCGAGGCGCGCGTCGAACTGGACGCCGTGTTGGAGATGGGCGGTGTGGTGGCCGCCGTGGAGACGGGCTATCTCAAGAGCGCGCTGGTCGCCTCGTTGGCCGAGCGCCGCCGCCGGATGGAGTCCGGACTCGACGTGGTGGTCGGCGTCAACCGCTTCGCCGAGACCGAATCGTCCCCGTTGACGGCGGCGGGCGCCGAGGCCGTCGAACAGGTTGATCCCATGGTCGAGGCGGCCGCCGTGGCCTCCGTACGCGAGTGGCGTGCCGGGCGGGACGGCGCGGCGGTCGACGCGGCACTGGCCCGGCTCCGCGCGGACGCCGCGACCACCGCCAACCTGATGCCGGCGACCCTGGAGTGTGTGCGGGTCGGCGTGACCACCGGGGAGTGGGCCGGCGCGCTGCGCGAGGTCTTCGGTGAGTACCGCGCGCCGACCGGCCTGTCCGGCGCCACCGGCAGCGGCGGCGACGTGGGTCTCGCGGCGGTCCGCGAGCGGGTTGCCGCCACCGCGCGCGAGCTGGGCAGCGGACGGCTGCGGTTGCTCGTCGGCAAGCCCGGCCTCGACGGGCACTCGAACGGCGCGGAGCAGATCGCGGTACGCGCCCGCGACGCCGGCTTCGAGGTCGTCTACCAGGGCATCCGGCTGACCGCCGGCCAGATCGTCGCCGCCGCCGTCGAGGAGGACGTCGACCTGGTCGGGCTGTCCGTGCTGTC
The DNA here is from genome assembly GCF_049841635.1 of Micromonospora sp. DT44. NCBI lineage: Bacteria > Bacillati > Actinomycetota > Actinomycetes > Micromonosporales > Micromonosporaceae > Micromonospora > Micromonospora sp. DT44. The sequence continues at coordinate 22,469 of NZ_JBNCKS010000080.1, forward strand.
CGGCTCACACCTGGCGGCCGTGCCCGCGGTGCTCGACGGGCTGCGGGCCGCCGGCCGGGCGGACCTGCCCGTGGTGGTGGGCGGCATCATCCCCGCCAATGACGCCGAAACCCTGCTCGCCGCCGGGGTGGCTCGGGTCTTCACCCCGAAGGACTTCGCCCTCACCGGGATCGTCGACGACCTGGTGACGGTCATCCGGCGGGCCAACGACCTGCCCTGACCCGGTTGCGTCGGAGTCAGCGACCGGCGTACGTCATGCAGTCGGCCAGGTCGTTGTCCGGCCCCACCTTGATCGACGAGGCATGGCACTCCAACTGCTCGTTGTGCCGGCAGTCGGAACGCTGGCAGGCGCCCACCTGCGCGGTGAGGCCGTCCACCCCGCCCCGGACGGGTGACTCGACGAAGGTGTGGCAGTGCGCGTGGTCCATGCTGCCGATGGTGATCGCGAAGGCGTGGCAGTCACCGCCCTGGTTGTACGCGCATGCCGCGACGACACATTCCTGGACTCGGGGCATCTCCATTGCAGTGGTCATGCCAACCTCCTCTAGGGTCCTGCCCCGATATTAGGCATTTGCCAGGCTGCGCTCACCCCGATACGCCCGTCTGGCGATCCCGGCCCGGCCGGCAATGCCGGCTGGATCGGCCATGTCGGCATGATCGACACGAGATCACCGATACCGCGCGGTCAACCGGCCCCGGACACCCCGACTTCGGCGATCCCGAGTCGATCACCCGGTCCGCTCGCCGTGCGCGGGCGGTATGTCCGGTTGTGGGGCCGGTGTGGTGACCGGACGCACCCGTGGGCCGGAATCGTGGCGGGCCGGGGGTCGTTACACATCCCGACGATCGCAGGACCACCGCCGAGCCGCCCGCCTGCGGGAATGGCCCCGGCCGGCAGGTCGTTACACACTGACCGGCCGCCACGAGCCCCGCTCGCAGGCCGCCCCCCAAACTTTTGAGCGCCCGGACGAGGTGCTGACACCCCCGTCACCTGATCCCCCCGAACGGGTGGTGTGGGTGTTTCCTAC
>NZ_JBNCKS010000081.1:0-23451 GCF_049841635.1 Micromonospora sp. DT44
TACAACCCGACAACCGCCTGGTCACACCGCCCACAACCCACCGCAGCTTGACACCTCAGCTCCTGGGGTGTCTGACCGGACCGGCTCATGGTCGTCGGGTGGCGTCGGCGTCCGGGTGGATCCGGGTGAGGCTGTCGGCGAGCCCGGCGAGCCACCTGTCGACCTCGACCAGGTGCCGCACCGCAGCGGAGTCGACGTCGCCGAGCAGCGGACCAAGCCGGTCCACCTCGTCGACGCAGTCGATCGGTACGGGCATCGCCCCGGCCGGCTGACCGTGCGTCACCTCGTCGGCCAGGTCGTCGTACGCCGACCGCAGGTGCCCGGCCGTGTCCCGCAGCAGTGCCGCTGCCGCCGGCCAGCCGGCCAGGCAGCCGGGCGGATTGCGGCGCAGCAACGACTCAGCGCCGGGCACCACGTGGTGTCCGGCGCTCAGGGCGGCGTCCCAGTTCAGCTGAGCGCGCCCCGGGTCGTGACGCTCGGAGTGGTACTGGCAGTAGGACGAGTCGACCAGGATCATCCGCCGGCCGACCTGGTCGAAGTCGTGCTCGGGTCTCTGCGCGTCGCCGAGCACCGCTTCGACGGTGCGCTCGACCGCCGTCCCACTGGCCGCCAGGTAGCGGGCGGCGTTGTGCCGTAGGTCGTGGCCGGCTCCGCGCGGCCACATGGCCACACCGGCGAGCACGCCGATCACCGCGCCGAGCCCGACGTCGACCAGCCGCGCCTCGGCCAGCCGCCACCCCTCGGGGCTGAGCTGGGTGAACACGACGGTCAGCAGCAGGGTGAACAGCGCCTGCTGCCAGACCGGGCCGAGCAGGCGACCGACACCGAACGCCAGCAGCAACGCGACCGGCAGTACGACGGCGTACACGACCGGCTCCTGCACGACGAGCACCAGCAGGCCGCTCGCGACCACGCCCGCGATGGTGCCGAGCACGGCGGGTCGCAGCGCGGTGCGGGTGTCGGCGGCCGAGGTGCGCAGAACGGTGAGAGTCGCCAGGAGCACCCAGAAACCGTGGTTGAGGTGCAGCACCCCGGCCGCCACCCGTGCGATCGCCAGCGCCACCGCCAGTCGCAGCGCGCTGTGCAGGTGCGCGGAGCGGGGTGCGAGGTGGGCGCGGAACTGTCGCCGGTACAGCGTCCACGCGCTGTGTCGCGCGTACTCGAAGAGCCGGGGGTAGGCGTCGACGTCGGCCGTGCGCGCCCCGGCGGCGATCCGGGTGCCGACGGCGAAGATCCGTACCTGGTCGGCGAGGGCCAGCGCGGTCGCGTCCCGGCACATCCGGGGTACGTCCGGCGGGCCCGATCCCACCGACGGCTCAGCCGCGCCGATCGCGGCGTCCAGGTCCCGCAGGTCCACCTGGGGCGCGCCGGAAAGCAGGCTGCGGCTGGCGGCCCGGATCGCGTCGGCGCAGGGGCGCAGCAGCCGCGCCGCCGCCAGGTCCGGGATCGGCGTCGACGGGGCGTCCGTCGCGAGCCGGTCCGCCGTGGCCAGCACCTCCCGCAGCGCCGCCGCGGAGATCCGCAGTGCCCGGTCCTGGGCCCCGGCCGCGGTGGGTGAGGACTCGCGGGGGTTGCGAGCCAACCCGAGCACGGCCACCAGGTCGTACGCCCGCTCGCGCCGCCCGTCCGGAGCACCGTGGCCGGGGGCGGTCAACGCGTCGGCGGTGGCGTCGACGAAGGCCGCGACGCCGTCCGCCGCTCGGGCGAGCAGTTGCCGGTAGGAGACGGGCACCGGGTCGGGCCAGAGCACCACCTCGGCCGCGGCGAGCAGCACGATCGCGAGGGTCACCCCGCCGAGGCGCTGCGGCAGGCTGTCCGGCTGGTACGGCGGGAACGACGCCAGGATGTAGAAGAGTTGGAACGCGCTGGCCAGACCCACGAGGCGCGGGCTGCCGACCCCGGCGAACGCCACGACGAACCCGATGACCAGCATCCCGCCGGCCGCCGCCCAGGTGCTCCACGCCAGGAGCGTGCCGGCGGCGATCAGCGCCCAGACCGCCGGCAGCGACGTGACGAGGATCCGCGCCCGTTGTGACGCCGGCCCGGGCAGTTGCGCGAACGCCCCGGCGGCGATCGTGCCGAACAGCGCGTACGTGGCGAGCAGCGGGCTGCCCACGCCGTAGCGGCAGGCGTAGAAGAGGACGGACGCAACGAGGGTCAGCCGGGCCGCGCGCCGCAGGACGGCGCCGTTCGGGTCACGGCGACGAAGCCGGCCCACGAGGCTCGGTCCGCGCACGCCTAACTCCCCCGAGTCGTCGCGGCGCCCCTCCCCGGCATCTCATTCTCCACGCCGCCTCCGCGCGACGAGGGGTTTCCGGGCGCACTGGGGCTAGCTGGTCCGCCGGCCGATACCGCTGCGCCACCGAGGCGAAGGCGACCTTCGGTTCCGAGTCCATGTCGGGGTAGGTCCCGTCGCGGCTCGCTCAGGCACGAGGAACGCCGGCGAGCGGAGCACCATCCCGCTTTGCCCGGGGGGACGGAGAAGGCGGGCGTTGCCCGCCCGTAGTCGCTGCACTACCGTGCGGCACATGCGCTCCCGCCCGCTCTGCTATGCCGACGCGGCTCGTCTACTTGGCAGCCCGGAAAATCCTGTGATACGAACAGTCGGCGCGACAAGCAGCATGGTTGCCGCTGGCCTGACCGCGGCTGGCCTCGGCGGGGCCGACTTCCTTTCCCTGGGCCGCGAACTGATCACCTGGGGTAACGCGGCAATGGCCGGCCTGCACGAGCGGATCACCGGCCTCCGGCGTTTCGACCGCACGCAACGTCTCGTAGCCGCTCACGCGATCATCGTCGTCACCGCCTTCTATGAGGCACTTGAGATCGCCTTGGCCGAGCACCCAGAGGTCGACCTGGCAGATGCCGCACTGACCGCCGGCGAACAGGTCGCCATCACCACCTCAACCGCGCTCGTCGACCGCTACGCCGACCTGGTGCGGGTGCTCATCGACACACCGCCTCCAATGCCCGCGCCGCACCAACCCTTCGAGATGACCATCGGCGCACTCGGCGCTTACTTCGGGTCAGCGGCAGCCGCCTTGCGGGACTTCCTGCACGGCCTCAGCGCCTTCGAGGGACGCGACGATCGGGTCACCGAGACCATCGCGGCCATCGAAGGAGACGTACGCCGGATCGCGATCGACCGGTACACGCAGGCGTACCGGGAACTCATCACGCAGGCCCCCGAGTTCGGGGTTTGGGCGAGCATGGTCGACACCGAGGCCACCCGCGCGCTGCTACGGGACTCGGTCGCCGACCTGTCCAGACAACTTGCCGACCTGCGCGCAGTGTCGGCTGCGACCGCCGTCGACGCCGTCCTGGCCGGTCTCGGCCGGCGGTACCGGGCCGGATTGGACCGAGCCATCCTGGCCTCCGCGCATGCGCCTCGCCACGTCGTGCTTCCCAGCCTGGGCAAGGGGTACGTCAACCCGCACGGCCGGGTCGCGGTGGCCGGGCCCTACGATCTTCCCGCCACCGAGACGTGGTGGTCACGGTCCACCCGCCTCGATGACGTCCATGCCTTCCTGCTGGCGCACCTGACCGGACCGCACGCCATCGAGAGCCCGCTCGTAGTACTGGGTCAGCCCGGCTCGGGCAAATCCGCGATGACGAGGGTTCTCGCCGCCCGGCTTCCTCCGGCCGACTTCCTGGTCATCCGAGTCGAACTACGCAACGTTCCCGCTGACTCCTCGATCCAGGGGCAGATCGAGGAGGCGCTCGTGCAGATGCTCGGCGAACGAGTCTCCTGGCCCGACCTCGCCCGCCGCGCGGGCGACGCTCTGCCCGTCGTCATCCTGGACGGCTTCGACGAGTTGCTGCAAGCCACCGGGATCAACCATGCGGACTACCTCGACCAGATCCGGCTGTTTCAGCAGCGCGAGGAGGAACTTGACCGCCCGGTTGCCATGCTCGTCACCAGCCGTACCGTGGTCGCCGACCGAGCGCGGTTCCCGGACAACTCCGTGGTGCTGCGACTCGAGCCGTTTGGAGAACCGCAGATCCGGGCGTGGCTCGACGTGTGGAACGACCACAACGGTGCCAGCCTCGCCGCCCGGGGATTGCGGCCGTTGTCTGCCGAAACAGCCCTCGCCCATGGCGAGTTAGCGAGCCAGCCACTGCTGCTTCTCCTGCTGGCGCTCTATGACGCAGGTGACAACGGCTTACAGAACGCCGAGGGCGACATGCGCCGCGTGGAACTCTACGAGCGACTCTTCGCTGATTTCGTCGAACGCGAGGTCGATAAACAAGAGCGCGGCTACACCGACGACCAACGCGCTCACGAGATCGCCGCGGAGTGGCGCCGTCTGATGGCGGTCGCCATCGCCATCCTGAACCGGGGCGGTGATGTGATCCTGGAAGCCGAGCTGGATGCTGACATCCCGCACCTGCTGTGGAAAGAAGACCTGCGCTCGCCGTCGGCCGAGTCTGCCGACCGGGCACTCACCATGAGCCAGCTGATGGTCGGTCGGTTCTTCTTCATCCACGAGTCGCGAGCGACCCGGGACACCAGCGGGCCGGAACGCAGCTTCGAATTCCTGCACGCCACCTTCGGCGATTTTCTGGCCGCCCGACAGATTGTCTCCGCCCTTGTCGATCTCGCCGATGAACGCGTCCACCAACGACGGCGTCAGGGTGTGATCGATCCCGGCCCGTTGTACGGGGCGACATCATTCGTCACCATCACCCGACGAACTCCGCTGTGGGAATTCTGTCGGGGACTGCTCGCGCGGCTGGACCCACGGCAGCGTGGGATGTGCCGCGAGCTGGCTTTGGATCTCCTGCCTGACGTCGGATATCCGCACCCCACCTGGACGAGAGGCGAATACGAGCCGCGGCGGACACCGGCCGCCGTACGGCAGGCGGCGTTCTCGGCAAACCTGGCCTGCTTCGTGCTGTTGTTGTCGGACGGCCCCGTGGACGCGGTCGAGTTGGTCGGGGAGCCGGTCGTCGACAACTGGCGACGGCTGGCGTTGCTGTGGCAGAGCCAGCTCGACGCCGAGGACCGCAAGCGGATGTGGCAGACACTTCGCGTGGCATGGCGGCTTGATGTGTCTCCCACACGTCTGGAGGTACGCCCCGAGGACGGCGCCGATATCAGCGTCTACGAGTCGCTGCCCTGGCCACCGGATGCCCGTCCGGGCACCCAGCCGCTTGATGGTCGGGTAGCTGCCATGGCGCCGGACGTGTTCGTCGCGGCGGACAGCCGAATCGGGCGGTCCCTGCGTCGGTCGGCGTTCGTGCAGACCGGACACGACGTTCGGGAATGCCTCTACGACCTGATGCCGTACTGGCAAGAAGTTGGCGTTCCCGGTCTGCATGAGATCGACGGTGAGCCCTTCCTGGTGTCCGAGGCGGCGCTCTTTCTGCAACTACTGCTGTCGCCAGCGGATCCGCAGCGGCGCGACATGCGGGCCGAGCAGTACGCCTGGGCCTTCGCGCTCACGCCTCTGCCACGGCAGCGGAGCCTGCTCATCCGGCAACTGGTTGACGATGCTCCGGGTTTCTCCGCGGCGAACCTGAGAAAGATCTTCGGACGCCTCACCATGGACGACCTCGTGAGCAACCCGACGGAGAGCGAACGGATTGTCATCACGGTGGCAGCGCGCGAGGATGATGGGCCAGCGCTCGCAGAAGGACTGCTGCGCGCTGTTCAGCGCGGTGTGCCCAGCGAACCGGTCGCGCAGGGGCGTGAGCAGGTCACTCACCTACACCGGATGCTCGGCCTGGCGGATCCGTTCGCGCTCCCGGACCGGCCCTCCCGATAGTGGTCGGCTTCGGTGGAACCCCCTGCGGTCGCGCCGCTCGCCACGCCACGCGGTCACGACCTCGTCAGCGATGAGCAGGGGACCGCAGAGGGCTTCCAAGCTCCGGATCAGGCTCTCACACCTGCGGTAATCGCCTGGTCGTCGTCGGACCGCCGCGGCTCGGCCGTCTCGTCGTCGTGGTCGTGGTCGTGGTCGTGGTCGTGGTCGTGGTCGTCGAGCATGGTCGCCTCGTCGAACGGGTCGTCGCCGCGCAGGACCTCGGCCGCCCGCTCCCGGTCGAACTCACCGGTCCAGGTGCCCACCAGCACGGTCGCCACCGCGTTGCCGGCGAAGTTGGTCAGCGCGCGCGCCTCCGACATGAAGCGGTCGATGCCGACGATCAGGCCGACCCCGTCGACGAGGTCCGGGCGATGCGACTGGAGGCCACCGGCCAGCGTGGCCAGCCCGGCGCCGGTAACGCCGGCCGCGCCCTTGGACGCGATCACCATGAACAGCAGGAGCGAGATCTGCTCCCCGATCGCGAGGGGCTTGCCCAGCGCGTCGGCGATGAACAGCGACGCCATGGTCAGGTAGATGGCCGTGCCGTCGAGGTTGAAGGAGTACCCGGTCGGCACGGTGATGCCGACGACCGGCTTGCTGACGCCGAAGTGCTCCATCTTGGCGATCAGCCGGGGCAGCGCCGACTCCGACGACGACGTCGACAGGATCAGCAGGAACTCCCGGCCCAGGTAGCGCAGCAGCGAGAAGATCGAGATCCGGGCGATGAACCAGAGCAGCGCGCCGAGCACCACCAGCACGAAGATCAGGCAGGTGACGTAGAAGCCGACCATGATCTGGGCGAGGCTCTTGAGGGCGTCCACGCCGGTCGCGCCGACCACGGCGGCCATCGCGCCGAACGCGCCGACCGGCGCCAGCCACATGATCATCGCGAGGACCTTGAAGACGACCCGTTGGATGACGGCGATCGCGCCGAGGACGGGCTCGCCGCGTCGGCCCAGCGCCTGTACGGCGAAGCCGACGAGCAGCGCGACCAGCAGCGTCTGGAGCACCTCGCCCTCGGTGAGCGCGGAGAGCAGCGTCGTCGGAATGATCCCGAGGAGGAACTCAGTCGTACCGCCGGCCTCGTCTCCGGCGGCGGCCTTGCCGGCGCCCGCGAGGTCCTGACCCAGGTCGAGGCCGTAGCCGGGGTGGATGAGGTTGCCGACGACCAGGCCGATGGCGAGCGCCACGGTCGACATGGTCAGGAAGTAGCCGAGAGCCAGGCCGCCGACCTTGCCGACCTTCGCGGCCTGCCGGACCGAACCGACGCCGAGCACGATGGTGCAGAAGATGACCGGGCTGATCATCATCTTGATGAGGTTGACGAAGCCCGTGCCGATGGGCTTGAGTTCCTTGCCGAATTCGGGAGCGACCAGGCCGACGACGATGCCGGCGAGCACGGCCACGATGACGGCCAGGTACAGGTAACGGGTACGGTCCCGGCGGGCCGACGGTTCCGCCGTGGTGGTGGATGCGGTGGTGTCCATGTCGACAATGTGAAGCGCGTCTCACCCGTTGACAGCCTTGCGGTCATTCTGTTCACCGCTGACCGGGAGAAGTCCGAGGAGGTGCCGGAGGTGGCCCGACGGCAGTGGAGCATCGCGGGGCAGCTCTTCGCCCTCCAGGCGGTGGTGGTGACGTTGCTCGTGCTGGCCGGCGCGGCGGGCGCTGTCTGGCTGGCCCGCGCCGACTCCCGCCAGGCCGCCCAGGAGGAGGTGCTCGCGGTGGCGCAGACCGTGGCCAACTCCCCCGACGTCCGCGCCGCCCTCACGACCGCCGACCCCGCCAGCACCCTCGCGCCGTACGCCGAGTCGACCCGCAAGGCCACGGGCACCGACTTCGTGGTGGTGATGGCCCCCGACCGCACCCGCTTCTCCCATCCCACGCAGAAGCAGATCGGCGAGCCGTTCGTCGGCGAGATCGGGCCCGCCCTGGCGGGCCACGCGTTCACCACCACCAACGTCGGGACGCTCGGCGAGTCGGTGCGCGCGGTCGTCCCGGTGTACGACCAGGAGCGGCGCATCATCGGCCTGGTCTCGGTGGGTATCACCACCCGCACGATCAACCGGAAGCTCCTGCGTCAGCTCCCCGTGCTGCTCGGCGTCGCGGCACCGGCGCTCGCGCTCGCCGCGACCGGTTCGTGGCTGCTCAGCCGCCGCCTGCGCCGCCAGACCCACGGCCTGGGACCGACACAGATGACCCGGATGTACGAGTACTACGACGCGGTCCTGCACTCGGTGCGCGAGGGTCTCGTGGTGCTGACCACCGACCGGCGGGTGGCCTTGATCAACGACGAGGGCCGGCGACTGCTGGGCCTCGAAGGCGACGAGCCCGTCACCGATCAGCCGGTGGCCGACATCGACCTGCCACCGGCGGTGGCCGAGCTGCTCGCGGCCGGCCGCGACGCCCTCGACGAGCCTCTGCTGGCCGGTGATCGGGTGCTGGTGGCCAACCAGCGGACCGCCCGCTTCGAGGGGGCGGCGCTCGGCACCGTGCTGACCCTGCGCGACCAGACCGAGCTACGAACCCTGGCCAGCGAGCTGGACTCCGTGCGCGCGCTCACCCAGGCTTTGCAGGCGCAGACGCACGAGTCGGCCAACCGTCTGCACACCGTCCTCACGCTGGTGGAGCTGGGCCGCGCCGACGAGGCTGTCCGGCTCGGCACCCGGGACCTCGCCCTCGCCCAGCAACTGACCGACCGGGTGGTCGACGCGGTCACCGAGCCGGCCCTGGCCGCCCTGCTGCTCGGCAAGTCCGCGCAGGCCGGAGAGCGCGGCGTGGACCTCGTGATCGAGCCGGACTGCCACCTCGACGACAGCCCGCTGCCGACCAACGACCTGCTCACCGTCGTCGGCAACCTCGTCGACAACGCCCTGGAGGCCGTCGCCGGTACGCCCCCGCCGCGCACCGTGCGGGTCTTCGTCGGCACCATCGACGACGAACTGGTGGTTCGGGTCGCCGACAGCGGACCCGGGCTGGCGAAGGAGCGGGTGGCGGACGCCTTCCGGCGCGGCTGGTCCACCAAGAGCACCGGGCGGGGGCTCGGGCTGGCGCTGATCGGGCAGGTGATCCGCCGCCACGGCGGAAGCGCCGAGGTGACCCGCTCGGACGCCGGCGGCAGCCTGTTCACCGTCCGGCTGCCGGGGACACGGTCGTGAACGACATCCGGGTGCTCGTGGTCGAGGACGAGCCGCTGCTGGCCGAGGCGCACGCCGCGTACACCGAGCGGGTGCCCGGCTTCGCGGTGGTCGGGGTGGCACACACGGCACGGGCGGCGATGGCGGCCCTGCGCGCCAACGACGGCGGCGACGTGGACCTCGTACTCCTGGATTTTCGGCTGCCCGACCTGCACGGCCTGGACGTCTGCCGGGCGTTGCGCGCGGCCGGCAGCAGCGTTGACGTGCTGGCGGTGACGTCCGCGCGGGACCTCGCGGTGGTGCGCTCCGCGGTCTCCCTCGGGGTGACGCACTACCTGCTCAAGCCCTTCACGTTCGCGGCGTTCCGCGACAAGCTGGACCGCTACGCGGACTACCGGGCACAGGCGCTCGCCGACGGCGAGGTGGCCGCCCAGCACGACGTGGACCGGATGTTCGCCACGCTGCGCGGCGCGACCGGACACGGCCTGCCCAAGGGGCTCGACGCGCAGACCCTCACCCGGGTACGCGCGGCCTTGGCCGACGGGTCCGGCCCGGGGGTGGGGCTGTCCGCGACCGAGGTGAGCGCGGCGACCGGCATCTCCCGGGTGACCGCCCGCCGCTACCTGGAGTACCTGGTGACGATAGACAGCGCCGCCCGCCACCCCCGCTACGGCACCCCCGGCCGCCCCGAGGTCGAGTACCGCCCCCGCTAGCTTCTCTGCGACGTCAGGCAGCGCTGGACGCGTGATCAACGACTGCCGTAGCCGGCGAACCTCGTGGTCGACAGATCAGGCGATCTGCCGCAAGTCGTCGCCGTAGTCGAAGATGATGCGCATCCGGGCGCCAAGCGCTCGTGCATATCGGCTCAGCGTCGCGACCTCATTGGCCTCCAGATCACCATTCTCGATCTGGCTGACACGGCCGGGCGTGACACCCATCAACTCGGCCACCTGTCGCTGGGTCAAACCCAGCCGCTTCCGCTCTTCGGCGAGGTGGAACGCGCTGATCCACGCCTCCGTTCGGGCACGTTCGGCGTCGAGCGCCTCATCGTCCCCGTCGTGCAGCTCGGCCCGGATGTCGTTCCAATCATGGAAGTCGCTCATCAGCCCTCCCTCCGCTTCCTCTCGAAGGCAAGCCAGCCCTCGTACGCGATCTCGGCCAGCGGAATCGCCTTGTCATACCATCGATTCCAATCCCCCGCCTTGTCGCCGGCCACCAGCAGGACGGCCTGAGACCAGGGGTCGAAGACGAACAGCACCCGAACGGCGACGTCTCGCCCAGACCTCGGTCGGAGTTCCTTGAGGTTGCTGATGGCAGAGCCTCGGAGGGTGTCCACAAGTGGACGCCCGAGGCCCGGCCCGGTCTCCGCGAGTAAGTCGATCGCCACGTTGACCGACCGATACGTCGCGGGATCGGCCTGACGCAGCGATCGCAACCAGTCGCGGACCTCGCTTGTCGTCTTGATCGCCCAGCGACGTGGCGGCTCATGAGACATGGAGCAACTATAGCCTGGCCTATACACCGGCCTTTGCAATCTAACGCAGTGGCGGGGCGGGGATCCGTTGTTAGACTCGCTCCGTTGGGTTAGCGGTACGACCAAGGGGACCAGACATGGCGGGTGACGACGACATCTCCGGGTGAGACCGGACGTGTTCGGCCATCGGTTCGGCGCGCTGTGCGGAGCCGTGGTGGCCGGGTCGTCGTTCCACCGGTCCCGTTCGTCGTCGGGCGGCTTACGCACGCCCAGCCCACCCTTGAGGTCATTCACCATGTCTGACGCTTTCATCGTCTGCTCGAACCTGTCCTTCTCCTGGCCGGATGACACCCCGGTCTTCTCGGATCTGTCCTTCAGCGTCCCCGGGGGTCGCACCGGCCTGGTCGCGCCCAACGGCGCCGGCAAGAGCACCCTGCTGCGGCTGATCGCCGGGGACCTGCGGCCCGGCGGCGGCAGCGTCACCGTCGACGGTCTGCTCGGGTACTTGCCGCAGACCCTGCCGCTGGCCGGCGACCTGGCGGTGTCGCAGGTGCTCGGCGTCGCCGAACGCGTCGCGGCGCTGCACGCCATCGAGGCCGGGGACGCCAGCGAGAGGCACTTCGCCACCATCGGCGACGACTGGGACATTGAGGAGCGCACCCGCTCCGAGCTGGATCGCCTCGGTCTGGGCGATCTGTCGCTCGACCGGCCGCTGCACACGCTCAGCGGCGGCCAGGTGGTCTCCCTCGGGCTGGCGGCACAGCTGCTGCGCCGTCCGGACGTGCTGCTGCTCGACGAGCCGACCAACAACCTGGACCTGGCGGCCCGGCACAAGCTCTACGACGTGCTCACCGACTGGTCCGGGTGTCTGCTGCTGGTCAGCCACGACCGGGAACTGCTGGACCGGATGGACCGCATCGCCGAGCTGGAACGCGGCGAGATCCACTGGTACGGGGGCAACTTCACCGCGTACACGGAGGCGGTGCGGGCAGCGCGCGAGGTGGCCGAGAGCAACCTGCGTAACGCCGAGCAGGAGGTCAAGCGGGAGAAGCGGGAGATGCAGCAGGCCCGCGAACGGGCCGACCGGCGGGCCAGCAACGCCTCGAAGAACCTGAAGAACGCCGGGCTGGCCCGGATCGTCGCCGGTGGGCTCAAGCGCAGCGCGCAGGAGTCGGCGGGCAAGTCGCAGGAAACCCACTCCGCCCGGCTCGGCTCGGCCAAGGCCCGACTCGACGAGGCCGGTCGCGCGGTCCGCGACGAGGACACGATCACCGTCGACCTGTCCGACACCACCGTCCCGGCCGGACGGACGGTCTTCACGGGTACGGGGATGCGTGCCCGCTTCGACGACCGGGAGTTGCTCGGCGGCGGCGGTGCGGACCTGGTGATCCGGGGTCCGGAGCGGATCGCGCTCACCGGGGCGAACGGCGTGGGCAAGTCGACCCTGCTGCGCCTCGTCAACGGCGACCTCGAACCCGCCAGCGGCGAGATCAAACGGGCCGACGGGCGGATCGCGTACCTGTCGCAGCGGCTCGACCTGCTGGACCCCGACCGGACGGTGGCGGAGAACTTCGCCGCGTACGCGCCGAGCCTGCCGGACGCCAAGCGGATGAACCTGCTCGCCCGGTTCCTGTTCCGGGGCGCACGGGTCAACCTGCCCGTCGGGGTGCTCTCCGGCGGTGAACGGCTGCGCGCCACCCTGGCCTGTGTGCTCTGCGCGGAGCCGGCGCCGCAACTGCTGCTGCTCGACGAGCCGACAAACAACCTGGACCTGGTCAGCGTCGCCCAGTTGGAGAGCGCGCTGACCGCGTACCAGGGGGCGTTCGTGGTGGTGAGCCACGACGAGCGGTTCCTGACCGAGATCGGCGTCCAGCGCTGGCTGCGCCTGACCGACGGCCAACTCCGCGAAATCGCCGCCCCCAACCAGAGCTGAGCCCCGCCCCGCCCCCGCCCTCGCCCCCGCGCCCGCCCCCGTCGATCATGGAGTGGTGGTGCCCACAAAACGCGGTTATGGGCGCTTTGCCACCCACCACAACTCCATGATCGGCGGGGCGGGGCGGGGCGGGCGAGGGCGGGCGGCGCGGCGGGCCGAGGGCGGACCGAGGCCAGGTCAGCTCACGTTGGCTGGGCCGAGGACGCTCTTGAGGTCACCCATCAGCGCGGTCGTCGCCGCCACCCGGAACGGGCCCAGCCGCAGGGTGGTGGTGCGCCCGCCGTTGAGGAGTTTGACGTGCACCTCGGTGTCGCCCGGGTGCAGCACCAGGGTCTCCTTGAGCTTCTCCATCAGCGGCGGCGTGCAGCGGTGCACCGGGATGGTGAGGGTGACCGGCTTGTTGGTGGCGCTGGTGCTGACGTCCGGCATGGACATGTCCATCGCCATGATGCGCGGGGTGTCGTCGCGGCGGTCCACCCGGCCCTTGACCACCACGATGGCGTCCTCGGCGATGTACTGCCCGATGACCTCGTAGGTGTTGGGGAAGAACAGCGTCTCCACGCCGCCAGCCAGGTCCTCCAGGGTCGCCGAGGCCCAGGCCCGGCCCTGCTTGGTGACCCGCCGCTGTACCCCGGAGAGGATGCCGGCGAGGGTGACGACCGATCCGTCGGGCACCGCGCCGTCCTCGGCCAGGGACGCGATCGTGGTGTCGGCCGCCGCGCCCAGGATGTGTTCCAGGCCGAACAGCGGGTGGTCGGAGACGTACAGGCCGAGCATCTCGCGCTCGAAGGCCAGCTTGTCGCGCTTCTCCCACTCGCTGTCGCCGATCACCGGCATCACCGTCGTGCTGCCGGTGTCCGCGTCGCCGAACCCGGCGCCGAACAGGTCGTACTGGCCGACGGCCTCCTTGCGCTTGACGTCGGCGTACGCGTCGATGGCGTCGGCGTGCACCGCGAGCAGTCCCTTGCGGGGGTGCTCCATGGAGTCGAACGCACCGGCCTTGATCAGCGATTCGATCGTTTTCTTGTTGCAGACCACCGCGTCCACCTTGGACAGGAAGTCGTAGAAGTCGGTGTAGTCGCCCTTCTCCTGGCGGCACCGCATGATCGAGGCGACCACGTTCGCGCCGACGTTGCGGACCGCGGCCAGGCCGAAGCGGATGTCCTTGCCGACCGGCGTGAACGGCCCGGCCGAGGTGTTCACGTCCGGCGGCAGCACCTGGATGCGCATCCGACGGCACTCGGACAGGTACAGCGCCATCTTGTCCTTGTCGTCACCGACCGACGTGAGCAGCCCCGCCATGTACTCGGCCGGGTAGTGCGCCTTGAGGTACGCCGTCCAGTAGGAGACGAGGCCGTACGCGGCGGAGTGCGCCTTGTTGAAGGCGTACCCGGCGAACGGCACCAGGACGTCCCACACGGCCTGGATCGCCTCGTCGGAGTAGCCGCGCTCGCGGCAGCCGTCCCGGAACGGGATGAACTCCTTGTCGAGGATCTCCTTCTTCTTCTTACCCATCGCCCGGCGCAGCAGGTCCGCCTGGCCGAGCGTGTAGCCGGCGAGGATCTGCGCGGCGCGCTGCACCTGCTCCTGGTAGACGATCAGGCCGTGGGTGGGCGCCAGGATCTCCCGCAGGGGCTCCTCCAGCTCCGGGTGGATCGGCGTGATCTCCTGGAGGTTGTTCTTGCGCAGCGCGTAGTTGGTGTGCGAGTCGACGCCCATCGGGCCGGGCCGGTACAGCGCCAGCACTGCCGAGATGTCCTCGAAGTTGTCCGGCTTCATCAACCGCAGCAGCGACCGCATCGGCCCACCGTCGAGCTGGAACACGCCCAGGGTGTCACCGCGGGCCAGCAGCTCGTACGCGGCCTTGTCGTTCAGCGGCAGGGCCAGCAGATCGAGCTTGAGGCCGTGGTTCAGCTCGATGTTCTTGACGGCGTCGTCGATGATCGTCAGGTTGCGCAGGCCGAGGAAGTCCATCTTCAGCAGGCCGAGCGACTCGCAGGTCGGGTAGTCGAACTGCGTGATGATCGCCCCGTCCGCGTCGCGGCGCATCAACGGGATGTGCTCGATGATCGGCTCGGCGGACATGATGACGCCGGCGGCGTGCACACCGGTCTGCCGGATCAGCCCCTCGATGCCCTTGGCCGTGTCGATCACCTTGCGCACGTCCGGGTCGGAATCGTACAGGCCGCGGATCTCGCCCGCCTCGGCGTAGCGGGGGTGCTTCGCGTCGAAGATGCCGGTGAGCGGGATGTCCTTGCCCATCACGGCCGGCGGCATCGCCTTGGTGATGCGGTCGCCGACCGCGTACGGGAAACCCAGCACCCGGGCCGAGTCCTTGATCGCGGCCTTCGCCTTGATCGTGCCGAAGGTGGCAATCTGGGCGACCTTGTCCTCGCCCCACTTGTCGGTGACGTACTTGATCACCTCACCGCGCCGACGCTCGTCGAAGTCGATGTCGACATCCGGCATCGAGACACGCTCGGGGTTGAGGAACCGCTCGAAGATCAGCCCGTGCTGGATCGGGTCCAGGTCGGTGATGCCCAACGCGTACGCGACGAGCGAGCCGGCGGCCGAACCACGGCCCGGCCCCACCGCGATGCCCTGGTTCTTCGCCCACTGGATGAAGTCGGCGACCACGAGGAAGTACGACGGGAAGCCCATCTGGTTGATGACGCCCAGCTCGTACTCGGCCTGGACGACGTGCCCCTCCGGGATGCCGTTCGGGTAGCGGCGGCCCAGGCCGGCGAAGGTCTCCTTGCGGAACCAGGACTCCTCGGTCTCCCCGTCGGGCACCGGGAAGCGCGGCATCAGGTTGTGGAACTCGAACATGCCCTTCGGGTCGACCTTCTCGGCGACCAGCAGGGTGTTGCGGCAACCCTCCTGCCACAGCTCGGACGAGTCCACCGCGCGCATCTGGTCGGCGCTCTTGACGAAGTAGCCGCCGCCCTCGAACCGGAACCGGTTGGGGTCGTCGATGTTGCTGCCGGTCTGCACGCACAGCAGCACGTCGTGCGCGGTGGCCTGCGCCTCGTGCGTGTAGTGCGAGTCGTTGGTGACCACCGGCGGGATGTCCAGCTTGCGGGCGATCTCGGTGAGCCCCTCGCGGACCCGACTCTCGATGGAGAGGCCGTGATCCATGATCTCGAGGAAGTAGTTCTCCTTGCCGAAGATGTCCTGGTAGCTCGCGGCGACCTTGAGCGCCTCGTCGAACTGCCCCAGCCGCAGCCGGGTCTGCACCGCCCCCGACGGGCAGCCCGTCGTGGCCATGATCCCCTCGGCGTGCTCGGCGATCAGCTCCATGTCCATCCGGGGCCACTTGACGTAGTGCCCCTCCATGGAGGCGCGCGAGTTGAGGGTGAACAGGTTCTTCAAGCCCCGCGCGTTCTTCGCCCACATGGTCTTGTGGGTGATCGCGCCGTTACCCGAGACGTCGTCGCTCTTCTGCTCCGGCCGACCCCACTTGACCCGCGCCTTGTGATAGCGCGACTCCGGCGCCACGTACGCCTCGACACCCAGGATCGGGGTGATCCCGGCGGCCATCGCCTGGTTGTAGAAGTCGTTCGCGCCGTGCATGTTGCCGTGGTCGGTGATCGCCACCGCCGGCATGCCCAGCCGGTTGGCCTCGGCGAACAGGTCCTTCAACCGGGCCGCTCCGTCGAGCATCGAGTACTCGGTGTGCACGTGCAGATGCGCGAACGAATCAGCCATGCGTGGCGCCCCCCGGCGGTGTGGATCTAGGTGGTCGGAGCCGACCGGCACCTACCCTACCGAGGTGATCTCGGCGGCTCCACCGTCCGCGCCGAGGGTGGTCCGCGTCTCCTGTTCGCACCGGACAGGCCTAGGCTCGACGGATGGCGAGGTACTACGACGTACACCCGGAGAACCCGCAGCCCCGCGTGATCCGGCAGGTTGCCGACCTGGTCCGTGGCGGCGGCCTGGTCGCCTATCCGACGGACTCCTGCTACGCGCTCGGCATCCAGCTCGGTAACCAGGACGGGCTGGACCGGATCCGGCAGATCCGTCACCTCGACGACCGGCACCACTTCACGCTGGTCTGCCGGGACTTCGCGCAGCTCGGCCAGTTCGTCCAGATCAGCAATGCGGTGTTCCGCCTGGTGAAGGCGTCCACGCCGGGCAGCTACACGTTCATCCTGCCGGCCACCAAGGAGGTGCCCCGCCGGATGCTGCACCCGAAGAAGCGGACCGTCGGCGTGCGGGTCCCCCGGCACACCGTCACCCAGGCGCTGCTCGCCGAGCTGGGCGAACCGCTGGTGTCCAGCACCCTCACGCTGCCCGGCGAGGAGGAGCCGATGACGCAGGGGTGGGAGATCAAGGAACAGCTCGACCACCAGCTCGACGCGGTGCTGGACGCCGGCGAGTGCGGCATGGAGCCGACGACGGTGATCGACCTGTCCGGGCCGGAGCCGGAGATCCTGCGCCGGGGCGCCGGAGACGTGTCCCGCTTCGAGTAGCCCGGGTCGGGTGCCGGACCGGACGAGGACGGACCAGCACCGGCGGCCGTACGCTTGAGGATCGGCCACCGGCGAGCATTGGACACCCGGCATGCCCGACCCCGCTGACCTCGACGCCCTGGCCCGCCGCGCCGCGCAGGGCGACCCGGCGGCGCTGGACACCCTGCTCGTCGCGGTGCGTCCGGAGGCGCTGCGGGTGTGCGCCCGATTCCTGCCCAACCGCGAGGACGCCGAGGAAGCCTGCCAGGACACCCTCCTGGCGCTGGCCGGCGGCATCACCCGGTTCGAGGGTCGCTCCTCCTTCCGTACCTGGCTGCACCGACTGGCCGCCAATCGGGCCCGCTCCACGTACCGCACGTTGCGTCGCCGCTGCCGACTGGAGGCCGGCGGTGTTCCGGTGCCCGATCAGGCCGACCCCCGGCGGACCAGCGTGGTCGCGGGCACCCGCCTCGATCTGCTCGACGCGTTCGACTCGGTCCACCCCGACCACGCCGAGGTGGTGGCCCTGCGCGATGTCCTCGGGTTGAGCTACCCCGAGATCGCCACCCTGCTCGACCTCCCGGTGGGCACGGTGAAGTCCCGGTTGCACCTGGCCCGGAGGCAGGTCCGGCAACGGCTCGGCGCCGGATGATCCCGTCATCGGTCCGCCGGCTCACCGTCCTCCTCGCGGCCACCATGGCTGTCGCCGCCTGCGGCGACGACGCCGTCTCGCCGCTGCCCGTCCAGCCGCCCGGCCCGACCCGTCCGACGCCGACACCGCCGGCGATCTCCGCGACCCCCGCGCCCACCGCGTCGCCGTCCCGACCGCCGCCGACCAGCGGCCGCCCGCCCGCACCACCCAAACCAAGGGGTACGCCCCGAACGACTCCCCCGCCGACCGCCGCGACACCGGCCTGTCAGGGCGCGGTCCGCTACGACCTGCCACTCGCCGAGACCGAGATCGAGCTGCTGCGATCGCTGTGCTTCGCGACCGGTGCGGTGCTGCGGATCCAGGGAATCGGGCCCGGGCTCGTCACGGTGGACCGCCCGGAGCTGGTCTCCCAGCAGTACGAGGCGGGCGTGGTGGACGTCCGCTTCGTCCGCCCCGGCACCGTCGCCGTGATGATCCCCAAGGAGGGTCGGGAGCACACCATCACCGTGGTGGTCCGCTGACCCGCGCCCGGCGACATGGTCTGCCCACGGGCGAGTCAGCGCACACGTACACCGGCGAGCAGGGTGTCCACGAACTCCGGCCCGCTGCCCACCGGCGGGGCGATCTGCACGTACACCAGGGCGGAACCGTCGGGGTGCCGGCCGGCCGACTCGACGATCCGCGGCCGACCCTGGTCGCAGGCGTAGAGCACCACCGTCCACTCCACGCCCGCCTGTCGGGTGGTGCGGGCCGGCGCGGGCGCGCAGTCCCCGTGCGTACGCTCGGCCAGGAATCCGGCCGGCGTGGTGCGTGCCGCCGTGGCGGCGGAGAGGCCGACGAACGCGCCGGGCAGTTGGGGGTCGGCGGCCCAGCGGCGGGGTCGCGGCGACATCACCAGGGCCGGTTCGGGTTCGCCGTCGGGGCCGTACTGGCCGGCCCAGGTCGCCCCCGTGGCGGACCAGCCGGGCGGTAACGCCACGGTCAACGGCCCGGTCGTGTACGCGTCGCCAGCCGACCGGCCCGACCCGGTGCCGCCCGGCTCGGCCGCCACCTGGCTCAGCGCCACGGCGACCACGACGGCCACCCCGGTCAGCAGCGACCGGCGTGGACGGCGCGGTGGCGGCCCCTGCCGTGTGCTCGCGGCAACCGGGCTGGCCGGTCTCCGCGCCGAGCCGCTCGCGCGAGCCAAGGCGGCGTGCAGGACCGCGGCGTCGGGATAGCGGTCGCCCGGGTGGTATGCGGTGGCTCGGGCGAGCACCGCCGCGACTCCCGGCGGCACGCCGTCGCGGAGTCGGATCTGTGGGGCGGGTCGTGGCGGGTGGGGATGCGCGCCCGACGGGTCGGCGGCCAGCAGCCGGACGCCGAGCCGGCCGAGCCCGTACACGTCTGCGCGGGTGTCGACCACCGCTCCCGGGTCGTCCTGCTCAGGCGCCATGTAACCGGGGGTGCCGGCCCGGGCGGTCAGTCCCGAGGCGGCGGCGAGCGCCTTGGCGAGGCCGAGGTCGGCGATCAGCACCTGCTCGGCATCGGGAGCGTCCGGGCCGGCGGAGCGGAAGAGGACGTTGCCCGGGGTGAGGTCACGGTGCACGACACCGTGCCGGTGCAGCACGGCGACCCCGGCGCAGACCTCGCCCAGCAGCCGCAGCGCGGTCGGCGCGGGGATCTCGCCGTGGGCGAGGCGGTCCCGCAGGCTCCCCCGGTCCGCCCAGGCCAGGACCGCGTACGGGCGGCCGTCGGGCAACTCACCGACGGTGTGCACGCGGATCAGCCGCTCGTGCTCCAGACGGCGCAACAGTCGGGCCTCGTCGAGGAAGCGTTCCCGGACCCGCAGGTCATGGCTCCAGTTCTCGGCCAGCACCTTTATCGCCACCCGGGCGTCGAGGACCGCGTCGTAGCCCAACCAGACCGTCGCGAACGAGCCGACGCCCAGCAGTCGCTCGATGGTGTAGGACCCGATCCGCTGCGGAGCCGTCAACCGCGTCACCCCCGGCCAGCTCGGTCCCTTCCACAGTAGACCCGGTCGGTCGTCAACCCGACGAACCGCTGATGCCGGCGCGGTGACTAACAGGGCAGGAGACCCATCACCGAAGGAGCGCATCATGAAACGTCCCCTGACCCTTGTCACCACTGCGGCGCTGGCGCTCGGCACGCTCGTCCCGATGACCGTCGCCGGCCCGGCGGCGGCAGCGTCCCCGGCCGGCGGTGTCACCTCGGCGTACGCCCCGCTCTCCGCCGCCGGGCACACCCACCCGCAGGTGCTCAGCGTCGGCGGCGCCGGCGCGTACCGGATCGGCGCCAGCCTGGCCGCGCTCACCGCGGCCGGCCGCATCGACTGGACCGCGCCGGGCTGCGGCACGGTGGTGAACGCCGGTGCG
Organism: Micromonospora sp. DT44; assembly: GCF_049841635.1. Classification (NCBI taxonomy): domain Bacteria; kingdom Bacillati; phylum Actinomycetota; class Actinomycetes; order Micromonosporales; family Micromonosporaceae; genus Micromonospora; species Micromonospora sp. DT44. The sequence goes on from NZ_JBNCKS010000081.1 coordinate 19,827, forward strand.
ACCGGCTCCTGGGCCGGTGTGCTCCTGCTGGCCTTCCGCGACGGACTACTGGTGGAGGTCGGTACGGCCACCGCGCCGCCGCAGTCCCCGGCCGGGGCCCGGGTCGGCATGTCCTTCGCGGAGTTGGAGGCGATCTACGGTCCGCGCGGGTCGCTGATCCGCAACGACGCGGGGGACGCCGAGGCGTACCTGGTTCGCGTCGGGTCGCGGGTGGAGCTGTTCACCGGGCACCCGATCCGGCCGGGCGTCGGCTACTTCCAGGTCGGCCCGGCGAGCTTCGTCGAGCGGAACTTCCGCCAGGGCGTGTCCTGCTGAGTCGGAGCAGGTGGCGGGGCGTCCGGTGTCGACCGGGCGCCCCGCACGTCGTAGCGGTCGGGGCAGGGCTTGGCACACACGATGATGTTGTATTGGACAATATTGTGTGGCACACAGTATGGTGTGACACATGGTTAGCGAGGACGTTCTACGGACGCACCTGCAGGAGTTGCGTCGAGGCACCGTCGTGGTGGCCAGCCTGGTCGCGCTCCGGCGACCGGACTACGGCTACGCATTGCTCCAACGGCTCACCGACCACGGCTTCCCGGTGGACGCCAACACGCTCTACCCGCTGCTGCGCCGCCTGGAGGACCAGGGCCTGCTGACCAGCGAGTGGAACACCGAGGAGAGCCGGCCGCGCAAGTTCTACCGGACCAGTGACGAGGGCGAGTCGATGCTGAGCCGGCTCCTGGACGACCTCGCCGCCGTACAGACCTCCATCAACGGCCTGATCCAAGGAGTCGACCGATGAACACCCTGACCGATCGCTACCTCGCCGCCACCCTGCGCTCGGTGCCCGCCCCGCGCCGCGACGAGATCTCCACCGAGTTGCGCGCCTCGATCGAGGACATGATCGAGGACCGGACGGGGGGCGGCGCGGACGCGGCAGCCGCCGAGCGGGAGGTGCTCACCGAACTGGGCAACCCCGATCGGTTGGCCGCACGTTACGCCGACCGCCGGCTCCAGCTCCTCGGCCCGACCTACTACCTGATCTGGCTGCGGCTGCTGAAGCTGCTACTCAGCTTCATTCCGGCGCTCGCCGGCACGGTGGTCGCGGTGGTCGCGGTCGTCGAGGGCAAGGGCTTCGGCGCCATCGGCCCGGGCCTCGTCGTCGCCCTGCACGTGGCGGTGCACATCTGCTTCTGGCTCACCCTGGTCTTCGTCCTCATCGAGCGGTCCCAGCCGACCGTCGACCTGCCCGAATGGACCGTCGACCAGCTCCCCGACGTCCCCGCGCACCGGGACATCTCGCTCGTCGACACCATCGCGACGGTGACGATGCTGGTGGTGTTCATCGGCTACCTGCCGTGGCAGCACTTCCAGTCCTGGGTACGAGACACCAACGGTGACAACATCCCGCTCCTCGACCCGGCCCTCTGGTCGTTCTGGCTGCCGGCGCTGATCGGCGTGCTGGTCCTCGACGTGGTGTTCGAAATCGTCAAGTACCGGATCGGGCGCTGGAGCTGGCGGCTGTTCGCGACCAAGGCGCTGCTCAACCTGGCGTTCACGGTGCCGGTGGTGTGGCTGGCGCTCTCCGACCGACTGCTCAACCCGGCCCTCGGTGAGCGGCTCGACTGGCTGGCCGTCGCGGACAATCGCGAGATCCTCGGGGTCATCATCGCGCTGACCACCGCCGGGATCGCGGTGTGGGAACTGATCGACACCGCACTGAAGACCCGCCGCCAGACCACCTGAGCGGCATCCGAGACACCGGCCCGGCGCGGACCTCACCGTGCCGGGCCGCCGCGCGTACGACACCGGACCGCTCGCCGTTCGGTGGCTCTGACCAGGGCGAAGGGCTTCGTGCATGGGCGCTTGATCGACTCCGGTTCACGGAAATGGGGGTGTCCATACGCATCTGACACCCCCATTTCCACGATGTCGAGTCGATCACGCGTTGGGCGCTACTCCGGCAGTCTTGGTGTGCGCCAGGAATGCGGCCCAGGCCCCCGGGGTGAAGGTGAGCGCCGGCCCTTCGACGTCCTTACTGTCCCGAACGGCCACGACACCGGGAAGATTGTCCGCGACCTCGACGCAGTTGCCCTCATTTCCACTACGCGTGCTCGTGCGCCAGCGGGCACCGGTCAGATCACTCATCGTAGGTCTCCTTGATCACTGTGCTCACCAGATCCTCCGACGCGCGCTCGGGCAGGGCAAGATCCCAAAGCGCCTGCCAGACCTCAGAGTACGTCTGGACCTCGGCCGGACGATCGAGGTAGAGGCCACCGGTCAGCGACTCGCTGTAGACCGTGCTGGGCTCGGCCGGCCGAGTGCCGACTGCCGGAAAATCGAGCAGGACAAAGGCGCCGGCCACGGATGCCCGGTGCGGACCGACCCCCAGTGGCAGCACCCGGACCGCGATGTTCGGTGCCTAGGCGGCGTTGACCAGGTAAGCGAGTTGCATCCGCCAAGCCTCGATGTCATCGATGGGTCGGCGGACCACGGCCTCGTCGACCACGACGTCAAGACGCGGTGCCGCAGGACTACGCCTGATCAACAACTTCTGCCGCTGCATCCGTAAGGCGACCTTCTGCGCCACCTCCTGCGGGGTACGCCCGGGTTTGGTCTCGAACACCGCGGCCATGTACTCCGGGGTCTGCAGGAGCCCGGGTATGAGGGTCGGCTCGTACTGGCGGATGGCGGAGGAGGCCGCCTCCAGCCCCACGTACAACTCGAACCAACCCGGGATCACCTCGTCATAGGCGTGCCACCACCCCCGGGACTTGCTCTCCCGAGCGAGACTGACCAACACCTCGGTCAGCTCGGCAGACGTGCCGTAGAGCTGACACATCAAGACCACGTCATGGGTGCGCAGCGCAGTCTGACCGCTTTCCAGCCGGTACATCTTGGCCCGGGACCATTCGAGGTCACTGGCGGCAGCCTCGAGGTTGATCCCGGCTTCCTCACGTGCCTGGCGCAGAAGCCGGCCCAGTTGCCGCCGCGGAACTGACGAACCGACCTCACTCATCCGGCCTCCGGTCTCACCTCACGTGGCCTCTCTGTCTCATCTGGAACAGAATGACCGGCCAAACGAGACGGCGTCAATCTCGAGGCGCGGTTTTCGATATGAGACGTTGCAGATTGTTGGTGGACGCAGGATCGTGCCTGGTAGATGCCCTACTCGCATTGATCTCGGAGGCAGGCGATGTGCCGTTGGAAGTGGTTTCACCGTCCAGACGAGCCGATCGACGTGGGGGAGCGGACCAGCTTCCCGGCCCGCACCGGGGCCTACCGGCTCACCGTGCCGCCCTCGTCGAGAGGGAAGGGCGCGGCGTCGTCCCAGCGAGGTGATCGCGATGATGGGTGAGCAGCCCCGGCCGGAGCCGCCGTTTCTCGTGACGGTGGCGACCTACGTCATCGACTTCCACCACCGCAACGTCTGCACCAGATGCACGCCGGACGGTTCGTGCCCCCGCCTGGTCGAGGCGAGTGATCATCTCAAGACGTGGCGCGACCGGAAATCCGACGGCCGTGCGGGCGGGTGATCTGTTCCAGGTCACCCGTGCGGCCAGTGACGTGATCTCAACAAGAATCCGGTAGGTATCGGTATTCGAAATGGGTGAGGTGGAGAGCGGCGCGGACGATGTCG
>NZ_JBNCKS010000082.1:0-22868 GCF_049841635.1 Micromonospora sp. DT44
CCAGCACCCCACCACACCAACAAGACCTGTCAACCACTCCTGAACAGCCCAAACAGGATGAGACAAGCTCCAGGATGTAGGGGCCTCGTTGACGTCTCGAAGCCCCTACGTCCTGGATCGAGCGCGATCTTGAGCTGGTCGGGGTGGCCCCTGGTCCCTCGCGCTGGCTTCACCGCTTCTCGTGGTTGTGGGCCTGCCAAGATCTGCGCAACATCGGGGATCTTGCTGCCTCCCGCACACCGGAGGCAGCAACATCGGGGAAGTTGTGCGGATCTTGCCCCGCCCCGCCCCGCCCAGCCCCGCCCCGCCCGGCCCTGTGCCTGCTGCGTCAGTCGTGCACCTAGGGCGATAGGTGCGGGAGTGGCGGTGGCTTGGTCGTACCGGACGTTGCGGGTCGGCGGGCATGCGGGCGGCCGGAGACTACCCACAACCGGCAGTGGCGCGCTTTCTCGGCAAGCGGCTCAGCGGCGGAAAATGCGTCGATAAATGCGCTCGCGATTATCTCGGAATGCCCTGAATGCTCCCGTCGAGGCGGCCAGAATATGAGCGAGGGAAGCCTAAAACGGGGGGACTGAACATGACGTCTAGGCGGCGATTGACGCTGTTGGCGGTAACTGTCGCGGCCGCACCGCTCGTGTTGGGCGGGTGCACCATCGGTCGGGACCCGGTGGCCGGGCCGGCCAAGCGGCACGCCGCGCCGCCGGAACTCACCGTCACGCCGGGCGACAAGACCCGCGAGATCCCGGTCAGCGCCGAGGTCGGCACGGTGGTCAAGGGCGGACGGGTCACCGCCGTCCGACTCACCGACGACAAGGGCGCGCAGGTCAAGGCGGAGCCGCGTGAGGATGGCTCGGGTTGGGTGCCGAGCGCGCCGCTGCAACCCAAGCGCACGTACACCGCGGAGGTGACGGCGACCGGCGACTCGGGTGCGACGACCACGCGAACCACCACGTTCACCACGATGGCCACGTCCACGAAGCCGCAGGTGACCAGCACGCTCTATTTCGTCGGCAATCGGACGTACGGTACTGCCATGCCGGTAACGGTGGCGTTCGACCCGGCAATTCCGAAAGAGGCCAGGGCGGATGTGCAGCGCCGGTTGTTCGTGAAGACGAATCCGCCGCAGCCGGGCACCTGGTCGTGGCTGGACGACGGGAGTCAGGTCTATTACCGGGCACCCGATTTCTGGCGACCGGGGACGACGATCAGCGTCCGGGCCGGTCTGCAGGGGCTGCCGATCGGCAAGAAGTTGATGGGGGACGCCGAGCGGACCGCCACGTCGAAGATCGGCAAGCAGGTCTCCCTGGAGATCGACAACGCCACGAAGCAGATGTCGGTGCTGCGCGACGGCAAGCTGGTCCGCCGCATTCCGGTCAGCCTGGGCAAGCCGAGCACGCCGAGTTCCAGCGGCAAGATGGTGATCATGGAGAAGCACGAGCGGACCACCTTCGACACCCGGGGTGAGCCGAACGGCGGCTACGTGGTCGACGTCGACGACGCCCAGCGGCTCACCTGGGGCGGCGAGTTCATCCACTCGGCGCCCTGGTCAGAGGGCGAGCAGGGCTACACCAACACCTCGCACGGCTGCGCGAACGTCTCCGCCACCGCCGCCGACTGGCTGATGGGCGTGACCCAGGTCGGCGACCTGGTCACCGTCAAGGGCACCGAGGTCGAGTTGCAGCCCGGCAACGGCTGGACGGCGTGGAACGTTAGCTGGGACGAGTTCGTCAGGGGCAGCGCGTTGCCGGTGCCTCCGGGGCTCAAGCCCGCGCCGGCCGCCCCGGCGCATCCGGGGGCGGTCGCCGGTGGGTCGCCCGCCCCGGCGCCCTCGGTGAGCGGCCGCTGACACACACCCTTCGGGCCGGTCCACCCACGCGGTGAGCCGGCCCGCTCGCCTTCGCGGGGGGCGGGGACCACCGCCGTCGGGGCCGGCCGCCGCCCGGGGGCGTCGGGCGCGAGCCATGCTTTTTACCCCAGGGGTACGCGGGCCACGCCGGACCCGTCGAGGCTGCCCAACCAGAGGTGGTCGCCGTGCTGTCGTACCCCGGTGATCATCGAGTAGTGCCCGGCCGGGCCGTGCAGCGTACGACGGACCGTGCCCTCGCCGTCGACGAGCGCGACCAGCCCGTAGCGGCGTGGCTGCGGCTGCAGGGCGTCGGGCAGCAGCGCGGCGAGCTGGCGCAGCCGCGGGTGCGGCAGCAGCCGTTCGGCGATGGGCACGCGAGGGCTGGGCAGGGCGATCCAGTACGTCCCGTCGCCCACAGCGCAGAGATTGTCCGGGTACGCGGGCAGGTCGGCGAGCACCCGCACCCCGCCGCTCAACTCGACGCGGAGCAGCCGGTGGGTGGTGGTCTCCACCAGCATCAGCGCGGACTCGTCGGGCGTCAGGGCGATGCCGTTCGGGAAGTACAGCCCCTCGGCCACGACCTCGGTACGCCCACTGCGCGGGTGGTGGGCCAGCACCCGGCCGTTGGGGCGGTGCTCCAGCAGGTCCCGTTTCCAGTGCGAGACCGGAAACCGGTCCGACGAGTCGGTGAAGTAGACGGTGCCGTCGCGGGCCACCGTCGCGTTGTTGGCCAGGTGCACGGGCGGCGCCGTCCCGCTCAGCTCGCGGACCGTTCCGTCCGGCGTGACCCGGAGCAACCCCCGGTACGCGTCGCAGACGATCAGAGCCTCCCCGGACGGGTCCAGCTCGATGCCGAGCGGCCGGCCGCCGGTCTCGGCCAGCAGCCGTCCCCGGGTGCCGGCCGGCGCGTCGACCGGCCACCACCAGAGGTTGCCGTCCTCGTCGCCGCTGACGACCCGACCGCTCGGGTCGACGAGCACGTCCTCGGGCCCGACGGCGCCTTCGGGAAGGGGCAGGAGGTCGACCTGGTCGAGGCGGCGATCGGTGGCCGCCCAGACGCCGCGAAGCGGAGGCGGGACGGTGGCCGGTTCGCGGACGGGCCGGATCAACCGTGGCGGCCGGGGTCGGGGGATCACCATCGGCTCATTCTCCAACGCCGATGTCGGCCGTACCGGATCCGGCGCGCCACCTGGCCGTTCGGCCTACCCCGAGGCCCCTGACCTCCACCCTCGGGCGGATGAGGGGGAGCCTGGGGGATGACCCTGGACGTACCCGGAATCACTCCCCGGACGGGCGAAACTGTCGGTGGTGGGGGCTAGATTTCAGGGCATGGAAGAGCGCAGCAACCGGATCGACGTGCAGGTCAGCGTGGGTGACCAGGCGGTCCAGGTGCGCGTGGCCGGTGAGGTCGACATCGGGACCGTGGCCGTGTTCCGGTCCGCGCTGTGGTCTGCGCCGGCGCGTCCGGTCGTCCAGCTCGAGCTGTCCGGGCTCCGGTTGCTCTCCGCCGCCGGGGTGCGGGCCCTGCTGGCCGCGCATCTGCGCGTCCGGGCCCGGGGCGGCGAACTGGTCGTGGTCGATCCGACGCCGGTGGTGGCCCGCGTGTTGCGCGCCACCGGCCTGCACCGGGTGATGCCGATCCTCGAGCCCGCCCGGGTGGTCGAGGCCGCCCGTCACGGTGCGCCGGCCGACCTGGTCGTGCCCGTCCGCCGTCCGCCGGCCGCGCCCGGTGACCTGGTGCTGGCGGCCTGACCCTGACCCTGACGTGTGGCCCGAGGGCCGAGGGCGGGGGCCGGGGGGCCGTTGAGGTGCGGGGCCGTCTGACTGGACACGCCGCGACCGAGGGCCGGGGGACGCTGACCTGCTGCGCAACGGGGCCGTGTGACGCCGACCCTTCGGTCGCCCGGGTCTGACGTGCGAAGGGGCCGCCCGGCGTCGAGCCGGACGACCCCCGCGACGTGTCGGTCAGCGCACGCCGAGCAGGTCGACGATGAAGATCAGCGTCTCGCCCGGCTTGATGACGCCAGCGGCGCCACGGTCGCCGTACCCCAGGTGCGGCGGGATGGTGAGACGCCGCCGGCCGCCGACGCGCATGCCGGCCACGCCCTGGTCCCAGCCGGCGATGACCTGACCGCCGCCGAGGGGGAACTCGAACGCCTCGCCCCGGTTCCACGACGAGTCGAACTCGCCGCCCGTCGAGTGCGACACGCCGACGTAGTGGACGCTCACCAACTGGCCGGGCTCGGCCTGCGGGCCGTCGCCGACGGTGATGTCCTCCATCACGAGGTCGGCCGGCGGCGCACCCTCGATCGGACCCACCTCGGGCTTGCCCGATCGGGCGCCTGCTGCCTGGTTCATGTGGGATCTCCTGCCGTGTTGCGGTGATGTGTCCGGTCACCGTCGATCCTGCCGGATCGCCGACGACCGATGCACGGCACACCCGCGAACCGGCCGCGAGTGACCGCACCCGGTTCGCCATTCGCCGACGGGCGTCACCGGCGCACGCGCACGTTCGCGGGCGTCACCCCGGGGGTGACGCCCGCGTCGAAGGGACTCACCGGAGCCAGGGCGCCTGCCGGACGATCGGCAGCGTCGCCCACACCTTCCCGAGGCCCCAGGTGTCGCCGGCGTCGACCAGCGCCAGGACGGCGAGCACCGCGGCGTAGATCAGGTGGTCGTCCATGAAGAGGTTGTTCTCCGGGGGCAGGACGGCGGTCCACATGAGGACCAGCAGCAGTCCGCCGGCCACGGCCGCGACCCGCATGCCGAGACCGAGCAGGAGCGCGACGCCGATCCCGGCGAGGCCGATCATGAACAGCCAGTCCGCCCAGGCGGCGTCGGCGATGTTCGTGTAGATGTCCTTGAACGGACCGGCGACCCCGAAGGTGAGGAAGCCCTTGGTGGGGCTGCCCCCGTTGATCCAGGCGTTCTTCGATCCGGTTTCGTGGCCGAGGCCCAACAGCTTGTCGAGGAATGCCCAGAGGAAGATCCAGCCGAGCGCCATCCGGGTGCCCGCCAGGACGTACCGAGCGGCCTTTGCTCGGGTGGTGTCGGTCGCCGCAGCGGGGGTCCCGGTGGTGGTCCGGTCGGTCGTCGCGGTCATGGTGTCCACGTCCCTTCTCAGCCTCGCACCGCGCTTCCCGGTGGCACCTCCAGTGGACGCCCTCGGCACCTGGGGGCGGCAGGGCCGACCGGACCGCACCGGCCCGGGACCTTGGACCCCTGACGGCTGGGCCTGGTGGCACCGCGGCGGGTGTCGACTTCGCGGAGCGCCGACGGCGGGTGACCCGTACGGACGCTCGGCTCACGGCCGGTCCGGCTCGATCCGGGCCGTCACGTCGAGGTGCGCGGGTGCGCAGCCGGCCGTCGTGGCGAACCGGTGGACAGCGGCGTGGACGTGCTCGCGGACCCGCGCGGCGGGGGCGTCGCTGGTCAGGTCCACCTGGACCCACACGTCGGGTCGCGGTGGCGCGCCGGTGAGCACGACCCGGGCGCGGCGTACCCCGGCGGCCCGGACCAGGTCGCGTTCCAGGGCGCGTACGAGCACCTCGGCGGCCAGCCGGGTGCGACCGGGACGGTTCCCGGCGTGGCTCAGCATGCCCCGCAGGGGCCGGTCGGGTCGGCGTACCGTCCGGTGCAGCAGGCGCTGGCCGGCGACGGCGGTCAGCAGCCCGGCCACCGCGGCGGCCAGGGTGCTCCAGGGCGTCGCCAGCCGCCACGCGTCGACCAGGCCGCCGCCGAGCAGGACCGGGTCGCCGCCCGACAGCGCGCCGGCGCCGATCGCCAGCGCGGTCGCCCCGCCGGCCACCAGCAGCAGCGCGACGATCGTCCACAGGAGGCGGTGTGCGGCGTCGGTCATGCCGGTCCCCGGGAGGGCAGCAGTCGGATCTCGACACGGTCGACGCGCGGCCGGGCGAGCCGGCGCAGCTCCTGGCGCACGGCGAACTCGACCTCGGCGCGGGCCGCGGGGTCGCCGGTGGCGTGCAGCCGGGGCCGCCACCGGTCACCGTGGCGTCGGACGCGCACTCTCGTCCGGCGTACGCCCGGCACGGTGTCCACCGCCTCGGTCAGTCGCCGTTCCACACATCGTCGGCGCAGGTGCCAGCCGTCGCGTTCGTCGACCCGCAGCCGGACCGGCGTCCACCGGCGCAGTTGAGCGGCCAGGACGACAAGGCCCAGCAGGACGGCGGCGCCGGCCGTCACCCGGACGCCCGGCTCGGCCCAGTGGGTGCTGGTCAGCGCCTCGTACCAGCCGGAGCGGACGAGCAGCGGCGTCGGGACACCGAGCGTCACCAGCAGCGCCTGCGCGGCCAGCAGGGTGCCGCCGGCCAGCAGGGCCACGCCCAGCAGGAGTGAGGCCACCCGGTTGACGGTCACCATGGTCAGCTCTCCCCGCGTGGTCGGGGGGCGGGGAGCGGCCTCGTCCGAGCCGGGCACCACGAGATCCCGCACCGTGATCGTCACCGCGACGACGGTGTGGGCGGTGTCGGCGTACACCCGGTCGACGACCGCGCGCCGGACCGCGTCGGTGACGGCGGGCACCCTGTGTCCGTACTCGGTGATGAGGTCGAGGTCGAGGCCGACGGTCCGGTCGTCCACGCGGACGGTGACCGGGCGGACGTCGCGGATGCCCGGCACCCGGCTGGCGGCGGCGACGGCGCTCCGACCGATCTGCGCTGCCGCGCCCGTGTCGCGGCGCGGTGGTTTGCCGCCAGGCAGCGCGCCGCCGGCCGGCGTGGCACGGGTGGAGGTGGGCCGCCCGGGAAGCCGGTGGTGTCGTTCCGCCCGATCTGTGGTCGGTCGACGGCGGATGGTCGGCTCGCCGGCCGGTCGCGGGTGCCGGGGCCGGCGTGGGTGCTCTCCCTCGCGTCGGCGGGGACGCGGCCCGCTCGCGGCGAGGGCGCCGAACCGCAGCTGTCGCGACATGCTCCGACCTCCCAGCCGATCCGCCTTCGGGCGACGTCGCTGGATACACCCCGGCAGGTCAACTGGAACACGACGGCAGTGTGATACAGGTCACAGTCAGCTACCGACCATCGTCCCCTTCGCGTGCTTTTACAGCCTTCAGGGGCGTGACCCCGGCTCGGCCAGCGGCGTGGAATTGGCGTCGACACCCCTCCCCGGGGTGGCGACGCGGCCTTGCGCGCCTTGACGTCCGACGCCGGCCGGGGCGACGATTCCAGTGACGAATATCGATGACGGGGGTCGTTGATGAGGAATCGGATCGTCTCGCTGGCCGTCGTGGCGCTCGTCGCCGTCACGGGTGCTCTCGCCGTGGTTCTCCCGGCCTCCGCCGCCAGTGGGTGCGCGGCGGAACTCCTGGTCCACTCCCGGTACTCGTCGATGCTGCGCGGCGAACTCAGGGTGCACAGTTTCGGTCAGCCGCTCGCGGAGTGGACGCTGCGGTTCCCGCTGCGCTACGCGACCGAGCAGATGAAGAACGTCGACGGCGTGCGCTGGGAACAGCACGGTGGGCAGGTCACGATCCGTAACCTGCCCGGTGTCACGCTGCCGGCCGACCAGACGGTGTCGTTTCCGTACGTCATGACGCACGGGGTGGTCTGGACCGACCAGCCACAGGAATTCACAGTCAACGGCGTCACCTGCACGACCGCCGTGCCCGCGCCTCCGCCCCCGTCGAGCCCACCGCCGACGTCGCCGAGTCCGCGGCCAAGCGGGTCGCCCAGCCCCACCCCCGACCCGAACCGTCCGACCGTACGGATCACCAAGCCCGAGGAGGGTGACCACTTCTTCGCACCGGCCACCATCACCGTGGAGGCCACCGCCACGGCCGCGCCCGGCCGACGGATCACCCGCGTCGAATTCTTCGGCTGGGGCAACGGTTCGGACAGGATCTCACTCGGCACCGACACGACCGCGCCGTACACCGCCCGGTGGCGTGACCTGCCGGCCGGCCTCTACACGGTGTATGCCCAGGTGTACGACGACCAGGGCGCGACGCAAAGCAGCGAGAAGAGCATTTCCGTACGCGTGTTGACACCGGGCGAGGAGCGGCAGGCGCCGTACGTCAGCGTGGTGCGTGACCAGCTCTGGGGCATCTCGCCGGTCATCGACACGGCGGCGCCCCGACGCCTGACGCCGCTCGCGCGCACCGGCGCGGAGGCCCGTTGCGTGCAGGGGCGGGGGATCTGGGACGGCCCGGTCGACGCCACCGCCGTGGCCGGGCTCGTCGCACGCGGCGTGCAGGCGGTGTACATCCCGCTCAACGAAGCCTGTTGGCTGGGCCTGTCGTACGTCGACCCCCGCTACGGCGGCGAGCCGTACCGGCAGGAGATCGTGGCGTACACGCAACGGTTGACGACCGCCGGCATCACGCCCATCGTCGCGCTCGCGTGGAGCCACGGCCGCTACACCGGGCCGGGGGCGGCCTGCCGGGACGAACGGGCCGTCTGCGCCAAGCCGATGCCGGACGCCGCGTACGCCATCGACTTCTGGGAAAGCGTCGGTCAGACCATCTTCGGCGAGACGGTGGTGTTCGACCTGTTCACGGCCCCGTACCCGGATCGGGCCATCGCCGACCCGGCGCTGGCCTGGACGTGTTGGCGCGGGGGCGACCAGGAGTGCGCCGCGCTCGGCTATCCGACGGTCGGCATGGGGCAGTTGCTGGCCGCGCTCCGAAGCAGTTTCCGGGGCGTGGCGCTGGCCAGTGGCCTGAACGGCGGCAACGACCTTTCCCAATGGGCCGCGTACGTGCCGGACGACTGGTTTTACAACGTCGCGGCGGCCTGGCGGCCGACAACGCCCGGGGGCTGCCATCCGCCGACCCTGCCGCAGGCGCCGGTCGTTGTCACGGCCGTCTGCCGTTAGCGCGGCGGCCGGCGGGCCGCGCCACCGGAACGGGTGATCGACCGCCTAGACTCGGCGCGGTTCGACCGACCGGCGGATGGATCAGGCAGATGACGAGCACCGACGAGCGCGGCTGGCTGCGGGCGTTGCCCGCCGATGGTGGACGCGATGCGCTGTTCAGTCGCGCCGGCCACCTGGTGTACGGGACGCGTCGGCTCAGCGAGCTGGTGCAGGGGCGTCCGCCGGGTGTGACCGGCAGCCAGTGGGGCTCGGCCAGCCGGACGGCGTTCGACCTCGTTGTGCGTGGGCCCGAAACGGGACAACCGGTGGTCGCGGTGACGATTGGACCGGTCCCGCTGCCCGGGTCGGCCGAGCAGCGCGCCGAGCGGCTCGCCGACGCCGTGGGCGCGGCCGTCGGCCTGCCCGTGCTGCGCATCGGTTCGCCGACGTTGCGGGCCGCCGAGCACGGCCGGCGTCTGATCGAGTACGTGCTCGACGCGCGCGCCTACGCGGCGGGCGGCACCGGGGACGAGCCCGCTCCGGTGGGGTTCCGCGACATCCTCGGTCGGATGCCGGACGGGCGGACCGGCCCGGTGAACGACCTGGGCGCGTTGGCGCGGGCGGCGGCCGTCGAGGCGTACGTGGCCGGGCAGCTCGCCGACCCGATCGTGCGCGGGCTGCACGTGCGCTGGACCGAGGGCCCGGCGCAGGGGTGGAGCTGGGTCCAGCCGCGCCTGGACGGCTGCCTCGTCGAGCGGGTGTCGATCACCGCGCAGCGATTCTCCTGCGGTGTCGACGAGGCCCGCCTGGCCGAGGACCTCGCGGCCGTCGCGATCGGTGAGCGGCTGCGCGTCGCCCGGTCGGAGGACCCGGATCTGCTCCCGCGTGCGGACCTCACCGCCGAGATCGCCGCGCTGAGCCGCCGCCGCGACGAGCTGGTGGGCGGTTTCGCCTACGACCACCTCTGCGTGGCCTGACCGGCGACTCTCCGCTGCTGAAGACCGCTCGGCTCCCGATCCCTTCGGGTGCCGAGCATTTTTCTGTGGGGTGGTTGAACCTTCCCCGGCGCCGTCCCGTACTCCTGCGCGAATGAAGAGGATCTCCCCAACCGCGTCGACCGGGCGCGGGCGACGGTGCGGAAAGGGCATCGTCGGCCGTCGACACGTTACCGGGTAGGTCGCGGTGGCCGCCACCGTGGCGTGCCATCTCACATCCGTCGGTCCGCCGAGGGCAGGAATCCACTACCGGATCGAGAAGGAGAGCAATTCGATGCGCAGGTCCACTCGGGCGCGCCGGTCACCCGGCATCGCGCGGAGCAAGCGTCTGCTGGCCGTTGTCGGCACGCTGGTGGTCTTCGGTGGAGTAGTCGCCGTCACCCAGATTTCGTCGGCGCAGGACCGGCGGACGAACAAGCCCCGGCCCGCCGCCGGGCAATGCGTGGAACCGAGCCCCGGCTCGACCGCGCCGAGCGGCACCTCGACCAGCCGTACGTGGCAGAACGGTCGGTGGGTGCGCAACCACTGGGGTGACGGTCAGGAGTCGGTCGCGGAGTGCGAGGACGGTAAGGACGGCACGGTCGGCACCGGCTCGGCCATCGCCTGTCCGGATGTCCTGTCCAAGCTGCCGCAGGTGCCGGAGCGGGCGCGTGCCGAGGTCGACCGGAACCTCGCGCAGTTGCAGACCCAGATCGCCGAGGCCGACCGCCGGCTCGCCGCCGAGGGCAACAAGGGTCAGGCGTTCATCAACAACGCGATTCTGCGGCCGTTGGCCGACAAGCGTAAGGCGGTGCTGGACCGCATCACGACCGCCATCGACCGGGTCGGGCCCCGCCCGCAGGGCCTGGCGCAACTCGCCCAGTGTCAGGTGCAGCCGACCGGTAACAACAACGGTGGCGGCAACAATGGCGGGAACACCGGCGGTGGCAACAACGGTGGGAACACCGGCGGTGGCAACAACGGTGGGAACACCGGCGGCAACGCCCCCGGCGCTGGCCTCGGTGTGCTGGCCAACAACTGCGACGAGAGCAAGTTGGAGCCGCACAACGGTTTCCAGCTCGGCAACCGTTGTGTGAGCACCGAGTTCGGTGAGGTCGGCGCCGCCGCCAACAACCCGTCGCTGCTGATCACCCAGTTCCCGCAGCAGGTCGGCCGCAACCAGCCCTTCACCTTGCGGGTCAGCACCAAGAACCTGGTCCGGGACCGGTTCCTGGCGGCCGGCCAGGGTGGCTACTACGTGGAGAGCTCGCTGCTCAACGCCCAGGGCCTGGTCCGGGGTCACTTCCACACCGCCTGCCGGATGCTGGACAGCCTGACCGCGCCGCCCGAGCCGCAGGAGGTGCCGGCGTTCTTCGTCGCCACCGAGGACGGCCGCGGTGGCGCCCAAGCGGACGAGGTGACCATCCAGATCCCGGGTCTGCCGGAGTCGGGCACCGCGCAGTGCTCGGTCTGGGCCGGTGACGGCTCGCACCGTCTGCCCATGATGGAACGGGCGAACCAGACCCCGGCGTTCGACTCGATCCGCGTCACCGTCAACTGACCGGTCGATGAGCGGCCGGCCGCCCGGGTGGACAGCACCCCGGGTGGCCGGCCGCGCACACAGCGACGGGGTCACGCCGTTTTGGCGGGACCCCGTCGCTGTGCCGTGTGTCAGCGGTTCTTGTACGCCTCGACGACCTCGACCGGGATCCGGCCCCGCTCGGAAATCTTGTAGCCGTTCTTGACGGCCCATTCCCGGATCGCCCGGTTTTGTTCGCGGTCCATTCCCGCGCCGGTGGGTCGCCCCGGCCGCCGAACTGTCCGCGTGTTCTCCGCCGGGCCTCGGCCGATCCGCCGGCCCGCATTGATGTATGGGTCCAGCGCCTTACGCAGGACACCCGCATTCTCGTCCGAGACGTCGATGGTGTACGCGACGCCGTCGAGACTGAACTCGACCGTCCGATCGGCCTTCCCGCCGTCGAGGTCGTCGGTCAGCACCGTGA
Organism: Micromonospora sp. DT44; assembly: GCF_049841635.1. NCBI lineage: Bacteria > Bacillati > Actinomycetota > Actinomycetes > Micromonosporales > Micromonosporaceae > Micromonospora > Micromonospora sp. DT44. The sequence continues at coordinate 11,631 of NZ_JBNCKS010000082.1, forward strand.
TTACTTTTCTCGCCATTGCCGATTACTCCCTGTGTGTGGCGGAATGTTTCCAAAGTCTGACCTATCACCCGGGGAATCCGCAACAATGTGCGTGCCATTCATTTCGGCGCGTCGCGATTGAGTGGGGCACAAACAGTGAACTGCCCGTAATCGCAGGTCCCGGTGCGGTGTCAATCGGTGAGCAGACCGGCGTGGCCGGCGACCGCCGCCGCCTCCACCCGGTTGGAGACCCGCAGCTTGCGCAGCAGAGAGGCGGTCATTCGTTTCACCGTCCGTTCCGACACGTGCAGTTCCTCGGCGATGTCGACGGTGCTGCGCCCGGTCGCGATCGCCCGCAGCAGACGGCGCTCCTCGGTGTCGAGCTCGACGGACGCCGCCCGGGCGGGTCCGAGCAGGGCGCGTAGCAGTTCCGCCGGCAGGACGGCCCAGCCGTCGAGGATCGCCAGCAGCGGGGGTAGCAGCTCCTCCGGTTCGCTGGTCTTCGGCAGGAACCCCTCGGCGCCGGCCCGCAGCGCCTCGAGTGCGGGCGCCGGGTCGGTCGAGCCGGACATGGCGACCACCCGTACGTGGGGGGTGGTCCGCCGGATGGCGGCCACCGCCCGGACGCCGCCGGGTGGTGGCATGTGCAGGTCGACCAGCGCGAGGTCGGGATGGCAACGACTGATCATGCTGGCCGCCGCGGCGGCGTCCCCGGTCGAGCCGACCACCTCGGCGCGTCCGTCGGTGGTCACCGGAAGCAGCAGCTCCAGGCCACGGACGAACAGGGGGTGATCGTCCACGACAGCGAGTCTGAGGTTGGGGGCGTCCGGCATGTCTGGGCCGTTCCCCAGCGGGTACCGATCATGCGGGTATGCACCGATCGGGGGGAGTCGGATGGATGCGCGCACGCCAGGGTGGCAGGGCCTGTTGCGAGGATTGCGACGCGCCGGGTCCGGACCGGGCATCCCATTGTCCCCGGCGGTCGACGCGGACCTGCTGCTGCGGGTGTTGTGTCACGAGTTCCGTACCCCGGTCAGCGCGCTGACGTCGTTGACCCGGGCGCTGGCCGACGACCATCGGCCGCTGACCGGCGCGGACCGGCGGGCGGTCATCGCGCTGGCCCGCGACCAGGCCGTCCACCTGCAGGGCCTGCTGCGCGACGCGACGGCCGGCGCCGGCGCGCTGACGCCGGTGGCCCAACCGGAGGCGACCGTGCCCCTGGCGGGCCTCCTGCGTGAGGCGGCCGCGTTCGTGCCGGCGGGCCGGCGTCGGGTCCGCGCCACCCGACGGGCGGCCTCCTGGCCGGTACCGGCCGGTCGCACCCGGCAGGTGCTGGGGAACCTGGTGGAGAACGCGCTGCGGCACGGGCCGGCCAACGGGCAGGTCGGGCTCTACGCCGCGCAGCGCGGCCCCGGCCTGAGCATCGTGGTCACCGACGAGGGGCGGGTGGACGACGGGCTGCTGGTGGCGCTGCGCCGTCCGGCCCCCGTGGTCGGGATGTCCGGGCTGGGGTTGTGGATCGTGCGGCACCTGGTGGCCGCCGACGGGGGAGCGCTGCGGGCGCACCGGTTGCGCCCGCGGGGAGTGGCGCTGGAGGTGCTGCTGCCGGCGGTCGGACCGCTGCGCTGACCCGTGCGGGACACGCATTGGCCCGGCCGGGTCAGCGGGATGGGAATCGTCCTTGGCGCCAGCAACCCGGTACCGAGGAGGTCGCATGTTCAGTCACGTCAAGGACCTGCAGTTCGAGGCCAAGCCGGACGCTCCGGACGCCGCGTTCGCGCGCCGTCTCCAGGAGGTGCTGGGCGGCAAGTGGGGCGAGATGACCGTCGCCAACCAGTACCTCTTCCAGGGCTGGAACTGCCGACTCCCCGGTAAGTACAAGGACCTGCTGCTCGACGTCGGCACCGAGGAGGTCGGCCACGTCGAGATGATCGTGACGATGATCAGCCGGTTGCTGGACAACGCGCCGCTGGCGCTGTCGGAGGCCGTCGCGGACAACCCCGGGGGCGGGGCGGTCTACGCCGGGTCGAACCCGGCGCACTTCATCCACGGCGGGGGCGGGGCGCTGCCCGTCGACGCCAGCGGGGTGCCCTGGAACGGCTCGTACGTCACCGCGAGCGGCAACCTCCTGGCCGATTTCCAGCTCAACGTCACCGCCGAGGCGCAGGGCCGGTTGCAGGTCGCCCGGCTGTTCAACATGACCGACGACCCCGGGGTCAAGCAGATGCTGCGGTTCCTGCTGGCCCGCGACACCATGCACCAGAACATGTGGCTGGCGGCCATCGAGCAGCTCAGGGAGGACGGCCTGGAGGAGATGCCGGTGCCGGAGGCCTTCCCGGACTCGGCGGAGTTCACCGACGAGTTCGGCTACACCTATCTGGGCTTCTCCTCGGGCACCGACGCCGCCCAGGGCCGTTGGGCGTCCGGGCCCGCCCCGGACGGCAAGGGCGAGTTCCGGTACGACGACAACCCGCGCGCGAACGCCCCGGAGCCGGTGCTGCCGCCCGGTGACCCGCGACTGTATGGCACCAACCCGGGCCTGGCCGGCGGTGTCGTGAACACCGTCAAGAGCAAGCTCACCTGAGGCCGTCCCGTCGGGCCGCCCTGTTCGGCACGGGCGGCCCGACGAGACCGCCCACTGGGAGAGAAGACGAGGAGAAGCGCATGTCCATCGTCACGCCCGCCCGCGAGTCCGCAGCGGTCCCGCTGTCGCGTACCCGGGTGAAGTTGGTCGTCTGCACGGTGCTGACCGGGCTCGCCGTGGGGGTCGGGTTGCCCGCCCGGGTGGTCCTCGCGCTGGCGCTGACCAGCCTGGCCATCCCCATCGCCGTGGCGCTGGCCGGGGGCGGCCGGGCGGTTCGCGAGCTGCTGCTGCCGGCTCGCCGCCGGGCTCTGAACAGTGGCCTGGGTCACATGCCGGAACAAGGGGAACGCTTTGTTACTTGAGTGAGACACGCTCAACTCAATGGATAGCAGGTGTTCGATGGCAACTCTTCCGGTACTGCCCCTGACCGACGCCGTGCTGCTGCCCGGCATGGTCATCCCGGTGACCCTCGACCCGACCACCCAGGCCGCCATCGACGCGGCGCGGACAACCGGCGACCGCAAGCTGCTGGCCGTCCCGCGGATCGAGGGCGAGTACGGCCCGATCGGCGTGGTCGCCACCATCGAGAAGGTCGGCCGACTCCCCGACGGTGAGCCCGCCGCAGTCGTCCGTGGCCTCTCCCGCGCGCGCATCGGCTCCGGCGTGCCCGGTCCCGGCGCGGCACTCTGGGTCGAGGCGACCGAACTCGACGAACCCGCTCCCGCCGGCCGCGCCCGTGAACTCGCCCGCGAGTACCGCGCCCTGGTGACCTCCGTGCTCCAGCAGCGGGGCGCCTGGCAGGTCATCGACGCCGTGGAGCGGATGACCGACCTCTCCGAGCTGGCCGACTCGGCGGGCTACGCGCCGTGGTTGACCCTGGAGCAGAAGACCGAACTGCTCGCCGCGCCGGACGTCACCGCCCGACTGGAGCTGCTGGTCGGCTGGGTGAAGGACTACCTGGCCGAGCAGGAGGTCACCGAGCAGATCAACAGCGACGTCCGCGAGGGCCTGGAGAAGTCGCAGCGGGAGTTCCTGCTGCGCCAGCAACTCGCCGCGATCCGCAAGGAGCTGGGCGAGGACGAACCGGACGGCTCCGCCGACTACCGCTCCCGGGTGGAGAGCGCCGAGCTGCCGGACAAGGTCCGCGAGGCGGCCCTGCGCGAGGTCGGCAAGCTCGAGCGGGCCAGTGACGCCTCCCCGGAGGCGGGCTGGATCCGTACCTGGCTGGACACCGTGCTCGAGATGCCGTGGAGCACGCGTACCCAGGACAACACCGACCTGGCCGCGGCCCGGGAGGTGCTCGACGCCGACCACGCCGGTCTGTCCGACGTGAAGGACCGCATCCTGGAGTACCTGGCCGTGCGCAACCGGCGTGCCGAGCGCAACCTCGGCGTGGTCGGCGGTCGCGGCTCCGGCGCGGTGCTCGCCCTCGCCGGCCCTCCCGGGGTTGGCAAGACCAGCCTCGGCGAGTCCGTGGCGCGGGCCCTCGGGCGTAACTTCGTCCGGGTGTCGCTCGGCGGCGTCCGCGACGAGGCGGAGATCCGCGGTCACCGGCGCACCTACGTGGGCGCGCTGCCCGGCCGGATCGTCCGGGCCCTGCGCGAAGCCGGCTCGATGAACCCGGTCGTGCTCCTCGACGAGGTGGACAAGCTGGCCGCCGGCTACGCCGGTGACCCGGCCGCCGCCCTGCTGGAGGTGCTCGACCCGGCCCAGAACCACACCTTCCGGGACCACTACCTGGAAGTCGACCTGGACCTGTCCGACGTGCTCTTCCTCGCCACCGCCAACGTGGTGGAGTCCATCCCCGGCCCGCTGCTGGACCGGATGGAGCTGGTCATGCTGGACGGGTACACCGAGGACGAGAAGGTCTCCATCGCCCGCGACCACCTGCTGCCCCGGCAGCGGGAGCGGGCCGGGCTGACCGACGACGAGGTGACCGTCGCCGACGAGGCGCTCGCGCTGATCGCGGGGGAGTACACGCGTGAGGCCGGTGTCCGGCAGCTCGAACGGGCCCTGGCCAAGATCCTGCGCAAGGTGACGGTGACGCTGGCGACCGACCCGTCGCCGGTACGCGTCGACACCGACAACCTCAGCGGCTATCTGGGCCGGCCGAAGTTCACCCCGGAGTCGGCCGAGCGTACGGCGGTTCCCGGTGTCGCCACCGGGCTCGCGGTGACCGGCGCCGGCGGCGACGTCCTCTTCATCGAGGCGACGAGCATGGAGGGCGAGCCGGGACTGACCCTGACCGGTCAGCTCGGTGACGTGATGAAGGAGTCGGCGCAGATCGCGCTGTCGTACCTGCGCTCCAACGGGCGACGGCTCGGCATCGACCCGAACGCCCTGGCCGGGCGGCGGATCCACGTCCACTTCCCGGCGGGCGCGGTGCCCAAGGACGGCCCGAGCGCCGGCATCACCATGGTGACGGCCCTGGCGTCGCTGGTCACCGGCCGCCCGGTCCGTCCCGAGTTCGGGATGACCGGTGAGGTGACCCTCTCCGGTCGGGTGCTGCCGATCGGCGGGGTGAAGCAGAAGCTGCTCGCCGCGCACCGGGCCGGCCTCACCGAGGTGATCATCCCGGCGCGCAACGAGCCGGACCTGGACGACCTGCCGGCCGAGGTGCGCGAGGCGCTGACCGTGCACACCCTGGCCGACGTGGCCGACGTGCTCGCCCTGGCGCTGCGCCCGGCCGACGTCCAGGCGCTGGACGGGCCGGCGCTCTTCACGGTCTGACGCTCCACCACGATGACCCCCGCCGTCCGTCGACGGCGGGGGTCATCGGCGTCCGTGCATCGAGGGCTAGTGTTCCGCTCGAAGCGTCGACCACCTCTCCGCCGCGAGGCGGTGCCCCCGGAGGTAACCCCGTGAATCTGGTGCTCTGGATCATCCAGATCCTGCTCGCTGTCGTCTTCGCCGGCGCCGGCCTGGCCAAGCTGACCCAGCCCAAGGACAAGCTGCGCGAGATGATGCGGTGGGTGGACCCGGTCCCGCCGTCGCAGGTCAAGGCCCTCGGCGCGGTCGAGGTGGCGGCCGCCCTCGGGCTCGTGCTGCCCGCGCTCACCGGCATCGCCACCGTGCTCACGCCGCTGGCCGCCGTCGGGCTGGTCATCGTCATGATCGGCGGCATCCTCGTGCACCTGCGCGACCGGAAGAAGCGCGACACGGCAGCCGAGCGTCGGCTGGAGATCCAGGGCGCCATCACCTGCGCGGTGCTGCTCGTCCTGGCCGCCGTGGTGGCGTGGGGACGCTTCGGCCCGTACTCCTTGTGAGGGCCCGTCGGCGACCGCCGTACCCAGGCGGTCGCCGACGGCTCAGCTCAGCGCTCGTCGCGTCCGCGGTCGCGGCGCACGGTCGCCTTGCGGCCCTTGATCGTGCTCTGGCGCAACCCGGAGATGACCTCGTCGGCGACGCCCTGCGGCACCTCGACCAGGGAGAACCGGTCGGCGATCTCGATCGAGCCGATGTCCCGGCCCCGGATGCCGGTCTCGCCGGTGATGGCGCCGACCAGGTCCTGGGGGCGTACGCCCGCCCGCCGGCCCAGGCCGACGAAGACCTGGACGGTGTTGCCGCCACCGACGCGCGGCCGGCCGCCACCGCGCCGATCGCCGCCCCGCCCGCCGACCTCCGCGCGACCCTCGCGCGGGGCGCGGACCGGAGCCTGCGGAATCTCCTCCTCGTCGTCGGAGCCCGGCGACGTCACCTCGTGGGCCAGCTTCACGGCGGCGAGGGCGACCTCCATCAGGTCGAACTCGTCGGTCAGCGTCTCCACGATCACCCGGTACGGGTCGAGGTCGTCCTCCAGCAGGCTCTCCCGCAGCGCCGCCTGCGTCAGCTCCAGCCGCCGGGTCCGCATGTCCGCCACGGTCGGGATCTTGTCGATGGTGATCCGCTGGCCGGTCACCCGCTCGATGGTCTTGAGCATCCGGTGCTCGCGCGGCTCGGCGAGGGTGATCGCCACGCCCTCGCGTCCGGCCCGGCCCACCCGACCGATCCGGTGCACGTACGACTCGGGTGCCGACGGCACGTCGTAGTTGACCACGTGGGTGAGCTGTTCGACGTCCAGCCCGCGGGCCGCCACGTCGGTCGCCACCAGCAGATCCGCCGTGCCGGCCCGCAGCCGGCCCATCACCCGGTCGCGCTGTTCCTGGCTCATCCCGCCGTGCAGCGCCTCGGAGCGGTAGCCCCGGCCGTTCATCGTCTCGGTGAGCCGGTCCACCTCCTCGCGGCTGCGGCAGAACACGATCGCCGCGGTGGGCGACTCCACGTCGAGGACCCGGCCCAGCGCGGCCGGCTTGTGCGCGCGGGTCACGATGTACGCGCTCTGCCGGACCCGGGGCGCCTCGCCCGCCACCGGCTGTTCCCGACCGATCTCGATTCGGACCGGGTCGCTGAGGTGCTGTCGGGCCATCCCGTCGATCCGCGACGGCATGGTGGCCGAGAAGAGCACCGTCTGCCGCTCGGCGGGCGCGTGCTCCAGGATCGCCTCGATGTCCTCGGCGAAGCCCATGTCGAGCATCTCGTCGGCCTCGTCCAGCACCACGGTGGACAGGCCGCCGAGGCGCAGGGTGCCCCGGGCGATGTGGTCGAGGGCCCGCCCGGGGGTGGCGACCACCACGTCGACGCCGCTGTCCAGTGCGCGCAACTGCCGCCCGATCGGCTGCCCACCGTAGATCGGCAGCACCCGCGCGCCCAGGTCCTTGCCGTAGCGGTGGAACGCCTCGGACACCTGCACCGCCAGTTCCCGGGTCGGCACCAGCACCAGCGCCACCGGGTCCCCGCCGTCGCGGTGGGCCGTCATGAGGTTCAGCAGCGGCAGCGCGAACGCGGCCGTCTTGCCGGTGCCGGTGGCGGCCTGCCCCAGCAGGTCCCGACCCTCCAGCAGCGGTGGGATGGCCTCCCGCTGGATGGGGGTCGGCTCCTCGTAGCCGAGGGCGGACAACGCGCCCAGCAGTTCGTCGCGCAGCCCCAGGTCCGTGAACGCGGTCACGTCGGGCTCGCTGGCGGTCGGTGCGTCGTGCTGTACAGGTGCGGAACTCATGTGCCAAGCCTTTCATCACCCCGTCGGGGCCGCTGCGCCGACCGGCACAACATGCGCGCGGGGTCGCACGATCTGCGCAACTTCGGGGAAACTGCGGCCTCCGCGACGCCTGAGGCAGCAGTTTCCCCGAAAATGTGTGGATCACGGCGGCGTGGGCGGATCATCCGTCGGTGGTGAGGATCGCCAGGATCATGATGCCGCCCAGCAACGCGTCCAGGACCCCGCAGAACTCCGCGTAGCCGCGCGGCACCACCCGGCCGGTGCGGTGACGCGCCATGTCCCAGCCGGCGTGCGCCAGCCACCCCAACGCCACCAGCCACGCCGCCGTCCGCCCCCCGAGCACGACCGCGACCAGCGTCAGGGTGCCCCAGACGGCGAGGCCGACGAGTTGGGTGGCGAGCACACCCGGCCCACGCAGCGTGCGCCGGAACAGGCCGATCAGCAGATAGCCGCCGGGCAGCACCAGCATCGTCCACGGGCTGAGCACGGTCGGATCGAGCCACATGTCCGCGGTCAGCAGCAGCGCCAGCCCGGCCGGCCAGCGGCGGGCCAGAGCCACCACGGCGGGGTGTCGACGGATCACCGCCGGCGGCTCGTGCCGATGCCGTACCGCCACCAGCACCATCGCCGGCACCATCAGCAGGTGCCCGCCGAGCAGCAGGCCGTCGGCGTCGAGCAGGCCGGCCCGGTACGGCACGAACAGCAGCAGGAACGGGACGTACATCGCGGCGGCCATCTCGCCGACCCCACGCCAGTGGTGCGCCCGGTAGCGCATCCACACCATCATCCCGATGGTCATGGTGGTGGCCATCACCAGCGCGGCGCCCACCGGGCGGGCCAGCGCGCCGCTCGCGCCCGCAGCGGCACCGGCCAGCTCGAACAGCGGCCCGAGCAGCAGCATCCCGGCGATCATCGCCAGCGCCATCTCGCCGAGATGCCAGAGCAGGTGCCGCGTGCCGCCGGTCGGTCTCGGATGGGCAGATGTCGCGTGTGGCGACACCCGGCCCGGGGACGCCGTGTCCGCGGGCGCCGGCTGGTCGGTCGTCAGCGGCCCGGACGACGGTACGAGGGCGGTCGCTTCGGCGTACATCCGTGTCTGTTCCATGTCTTGACCCTGCCGGCGTCCCGGCTCGCGGGGCAGGCGCGTTCGTCAGCGGATATTCGTGCGTGACGCACGGTCCGACCGTGACAACTCGCACGGGTGGACCGGGCGGCGCGCGGCCCTAGGATCGACGCGTGTTGAGTGAGGCGGGGACTCCCCGGGCGGACCGGCGACTGCGCCGGGCCCGTCAGGCGACGCTGCTGTCGCTCGTCACCGGCGTCTGGGCGAGTCTCCTGTTGCCCGCGGTCGGTCTGTTCCGTGAGCCCGAGCCGGTCCGTGCGGCGCTCGGCGCGGTCGGCGTACTCGTCTTCCTGATCGCCCAGACCGCCGTCCTGTACGCGGCCGTGACACCGTGGCTCGACCCGCGCTGGCGTCGCCGCTTCCACCTGGCTCTGGTCGGGGCGGCGGTGCTGACCGTTCCGCTGGTGGGGCCGGTGGCGGCCGGCGCCTGGCCGACGTGGGCCTGGCTCGGGGCGGCGCTGATCGGTATGGCGCCGCTTCTCGTCCGGCCGTGGGCCGCGCTCGCGGTGGCAGCCGCCGTCCTGCTAGTGTCGGTGGCCGTCGCCGAATGGACCGGCGGTTCCGTCGCGCGCCACCTGGCGGTGACCGGTGGGGTGGGAGTGGGCATCGCCGCTCTCAACGGCTTCCAGGTCTGGTTCTGGGATCTCCTGGTGGACGCGCGGCAGGGCCAGGCCGCCCAGGGCAGGCTGGCCGCCGCCGAGGAGCGGCTGCGCTTCGCCCGCGACGTGCACGACCTGCTGGGGCACAGCCTCACGGTGATCGCGCTGAAGGCCGAACTCGCCGCGCGGCTCGCCCCGGTCGATCCGGAACGGGCCGGTCGGGAGGCCGCCGAGGTGCAGCGGCTCGCCGCGTCCGCGCTCGCCGAGGTGCGCGAGAGCGTGCACGGCTACCGCGCGGTCGACCTCGGCGAGCAGGTTACCGCCGTGGCGGAGGTGCTCCGGTCCTGCGGAGTGCGCTGCACGGTGCCGTCATCACCCGTGGACCTGCCGCAGCCGGCGGCGACGGAACTGGCGGCGGTGCTGCGCGAGGCGGGCACCAACGTGCTGCGGCACAGCCGCGCCGACTGGTGCCGGATCCACATCGTTCGGGAGGGGAACGTGGCGAGGATGACGGTCACCAACGACGGAGCCGGCGGAACCGGCCCGGACGAGCACAGCCACGGGCTGCGAGGGCTGGCCGACCGGCTCGCCGCCGCCGGGGGAGAGCTGCGGGTACGCCGCCAGGACGCGGTGTTCACCCTGGAGGCCACCGTGCCGGTGCCGTCGTGATCCGCGTCCTGCTGGCCGACGACGAGGACCTGATCCGGGCCGCGGTCGCCGCCCTGCTCGGCCTCGAACCGGACATCGACGTGGTGGCCCACGCCGCCGACGGGCCGACGGCGGTCACCGCGACGATCGCGCACCGGCCGGACGTCGCCGTCGTGGACCTGGAGATGCCCGGCCTGGATGGCATCGCCGTCGCCGCCGAGCTGGCCCGCGTCCGTCCTGAGTGCGCGGTGGTCGTGTTGACCGGGCACGGCCGCCCGGGGCATCTCCGCCAGGCGTTGACCGCCGGCGCGCGGGGCTTCCTGCCCAAGGGCTCGCCCGGCGGCGCGCTCGCCGACGTCATCCGCCGGGTGCACGCCGGCGGACGGTACGTCGACCCGTCGCTGGCCGCCGACGCGCTGGCCCTGCCGGCGTGCCCGCTGACGCCTCGGGAGTTGGAGACGCTGCGGCTGGCCGAGTTCGGGGCACCGGTGGCGGTGATCGCCCGCCGGGTGCACCTGTCCACCGGCACGGTCCGCAACCACCTGTCCGCGGCCGTGCAGAAGCTCGGCGCGGCCGACCGGGCCGAGGCGGTCCGCGCCGCCCGGGACAACGGCTGGCTGTGAGCTGAGCCGGAGTCAGCGGCATAGCGCCGGGGTGATTGACGCGTTCGGGCTAGCGTGTCTGCGTGCGTACGGTGGAACTGGTCTGCTCGCCCGGGTTGGACGCCGCGATCCGTACGACCTGGGCGCGGTTGGCGGCCGCCGGACTGCCGAGCCTGGCCCGCAACATCCACCCGACGAACCGGCCCCACCTGACCCTGGCGGCCGTGGACGAGTTCCCGTCCGGCGTCGAGCGGCGACTGGGCGACCTGTTCGACGCCGCGCTACCGCTGCCGGTGACCCTCGACCGGGTCGTCGTCCTCGACGGCAGCGCCCCGCTGGTCTGGCTCGTCCGGCCCACGCCGGCGTTGACCGCGTTGCACGCCGCCGCCGTCTGGGACGTCCTCGACCGGGCCGACGGACACCGTCCCTGGCACGCCCCGGGCGCGTGGGTGCCGCACCTCAGCCTGGCGCTGCGGTTCCGTGACGCGGACGTGCGGATGGCCCGCGCCGTGACCGGCGGACAGCGCCCGACCGGCGCGTTCGAGGGGGCACGCAGCTACAACGGCGAAGACCGTACGGTCACCACCCTCCGCTAGTGTTCTGTCTCAGTTTTGACTAGCCGCTTGTTGGAGGGCGACGCGTCCACGTCGGACCTTGGCCAGGATCGA
>NZ_JBNCKS010000083.1:0-22079 GCF_049841635.1 Micromonospora sp. DT44
GTGCTGCCACGGACGACTTCCTCCCCCACGGCCATCAGACCATGGTCAAGAAGCTCCATGAAAGCGGGGGTATCTCACACCCATCGTCATCGCTGACCCGTTCGGCATCAACCCCGGCACCGCCCACCGATGGGCCAAGTTCGCCGGCAACAGCTGGGACGACTACCTTGCCGCCCAATCACCCTCAGCCGGCCAGGATGGCAATGTCGGATTGGAATCGTGGAATGATCTCGTAGTGGGTGTCGAACTGCCCGCTGAACCCGGTGATCTTGACAATCTTGCCCACTGCGAGCTGGGAGAGGTCGATGCCGGGTTGGGTGCTGACGAAGATGGTGAGTTCGCCGGAGCCGTCGTCGACGAGGAACTTGTACCCATACGGCAGGTCTGACGCCGGTGCCTGGGTGATCGTGGCGACCACGCGGGCCAGGCGTCCCTCGCTGGCTTCGCCGACCGTGCCGGTGGCCAGCCGCACCGGGCGGATCGCGGGGCCGGTTCCGCCGATCTTGACCTGGGTGGGATCGGCGGGGACGAGGATGAGCAGGCCGTAACTCTGCTGCAGCTGACCGGTCATCCGGACCTTGTCCCGGGGGACGATGTTCGGGTCCACCGCGGTGCTGACGTAGATGCCGGCGCTGTGGTCCTGCAGGCCGAATCCTTTGTCGAAGGAGCTGGACTCGAGCCAGCCGGAGGGGGTTGTCGCCGTTCCGCTGACCGTGACGACGCTGCCCAGTGGCAGTGTCCGCGCGTGAGCGATGGAGATCGGGTGGGGCCGGGTGGTCGCCGCCGATGCGGGTGCGGTGACGCCCACGGAGGCGAGCATCAGCACCAGCATCAAGGTGCAGCGCCGGGGGAAGGACATGATTGCTTCCTTTCAGTCGGCCGGGGCTGACCGGCCGGTGATGCAGCGGATCGGTCCGTGGACTGGGAGCACAGCTCGTCGCCGGCAGTAGCGGGTCTGGAGACCGCGCTCCAGCGTGACACTGATCAACTCAGATGCATAGGGAAATGGTGACCGATTGACTACAGCAAGTCATCGCGGTAGGTGCTCCGCCGTGACGCGCGATCGAATTCCGGCCACAAAGCCGACGATCGATCCGCCGACTGCGAAACGCCGCTGCGGCGGGGCGCCTGGTCGCATTCGGGGTCACGGGACCTTGGAAAGCCGTCGAGATTTCCGTGATGTCGCTGTCGATCACCGGGGCGCCGGGTGGCGTTCATGGCCGCCGTCGACGCGTTCCTCGACCAACTCCGTGACGGCGTGGCCCCCTGCGCCATGCACCGTCGCGCCGGTGCACCTCATTGCGAGGGGTCGGTGTGTCGGCTTACGGACACCACGTCGAGGATATGGGCCCGCCAGCCAGCGCATGAGCCCCTCGGGACACGCCGATGTGCGCGTCGAAACGCTTGTGAAGTGATCGACTTCTTGACTCTCCGTTATTTTAATGTGACTTTGTGTGTCTGATAGCGCGCGGCTCTCGCGTTGCGCAGGATCACTTAGCCCGGGCTGGTTCGTGCGGCCCGAGTGAGGATCAAGGCGTGTCGAACGTGTCATCGTTTCTGTCCAGACGTCTGCCTGTCCGCCGCTTGGCAGCGGTCGCCGGTGTCGTCTGCCTGAGCATCGTCGGCCAGGTCGCCGTGATGTCGGCGTCTGCCCAGGCTGTACCGGTGGACACCACACAGACCACCGGGCATCTCTCCAAGACCCTGGTTGCGCAGTGGATGGCTCCCGCCCAGGCAGCTCAGGGCGCCCCGGTCTCTGCGGCGTTGCGGCTGACGTCGAGCACCGCGTTGCACGACGTCGTCGTTTCGCTGTCGGGTAAGGGCACCGCCCTGGTGCAGGGCCCGGCGCGACGCTCGATCGCCGCACTGGCCGCGCGGTCGCCGCAGCAGGTTCCGGTGACTCTGCGGGTCAACGCCGGGCAGGGCACGGTGCGCGCCACCGTCACCGCCTTCGACGCCGGTAACACCCCGGTCCGAGCCGCGGTTGAGCTGGACGCCGCTACGGCCGCTGGACGTGTGGTGCTGTCGCGCAGCGGAATGCTCGACGCGCGGGAAGGCGCGCTGGCGTTGGAGCCGGCCGTCTCGGGGCAGCTCAGTCCAGCCCGCCGGCTCGCAGCGCTGAAGACCGCCGGCGCGACGAGCCGCATCAGCTACGCCGCTGCCGCCAAGCCGCCCGCGACGACCAAGGTCACCGGCAAGGTGACCTACCTGGCCAGCGACGGCAGTGAACACCCCGCCCGCCTCGTCCGGGTGGAACTGCGTGACGCCGACGGCAGCGCCGACGGTGTCCTACTCGCCACCACCTCGACCGACGACACCGGTGGCTACACGGCGACCGTTTCGTCGGTGCGCGCTGACGGGACCGAACGCAGCCTGTACATCAAGGTCGTGGCCAGCAGCGACGGATTCATCGTCCGGGGCGTGGGTGAGACGGTCCCGCAAGCCATCGTCTCGGACACCGTGGTGCCCAAGAACAACCTGAAGATCGATGTGGTCGCCAACAACACCGACGACAACAACACCGCGTTCGCCGTCGCCGACTCCCTCGTCACCGCCATGGCCTACACCCGGCGGATCAACAACGGTGCGTTGTTCGCCCCGCTCGTGGTGTCGTTCCCCGACGAGAACGGATCGAACTTCAACTCCGTAACGGGGGTGGCCCGGATCCTCAAGCTCGACCGGTTCGATTGGGACGTCCTGCTGCACGAATACGGACACTTCGTCTCCAGCCAACTGAACATCACCGACAGCCCGGGCGGAGATCACGGCTTCGGCCAGAACCTGGCCGAGGGCCGGACGAAAGACGCCGGAATCAAGCTCGCCTGGGGCGAGGGCTACGCCACCTGGTTCGGGCTCACCGTCGAAGACGCCCTGCAGACCGCGAAGCTGAAGATCCCCGCGGTCGGTGACGACTTCTACGACGACACCGAGGACGCCACGTCGCACGTCTCCATCGGGGACAAGTCAACCGGCCCCAGTCTCGGCGAGGACAACGAACTCGCCGTCGCGCGTACCCTGTGGGGCTTCCGCGCCAACACGGACCTGACCGACACCGAGATGAGCAACGCGATGCGCGATGCCGAGGCGTGGACCCTGTCCGAGGCGGTCGCAGCCCTGGTACCTGCGGCCGGCGCGGCACCGCTGAACGATTCGCAACCCGTGATCGCCGATGCGGTGGCGTACGCCAACGACTTCTCCTGTGTACTCGGCGACCACGCCGTGGCCCCCGCCATCACCTCCCCGCTCCCCGGAGCATCAGCCGCCCCCCTGCAGTCACCGACCATCACCTGGCTGCCCCGAGGCGCCGGACCGTCCCACCGGCTCGACAGCTTCACCGTCCAGTACTGGAGCCCCGACTGGGACCGCAAGATCTTCGAATCCCCGGCCCAGACCGCAACGACCTACCGGGCCCTCGGCCCGGACTGGTCCACGATCGCCGCCAACACCGACAGCAACGGCCGCAAATACCGCTCGGTGAACATCACCGTCAAGGGCACCGGAACACACACCCCGGTAACCGGGCCCTACAAGAGCTGCGGACTTGACCTGAAGATCTCCCGCTGACGCCGGAAGTCTCCCGTACCGGGGGTCACGGACCAATCCGACGATGGGGCGGGTGAACGCCCACTCCAGCGAACTCAGCCGAACCTGTCCACGGCCGGGCACGACGCCGCCAACGACAGGGGGTGGGGCTCGGACCATGCGGTCCGGGCCCCGAGCTGTGCCACTCGAAGCGTCAGCAGAACACGCTGACCAGAGCGATCAAGGAGCGCGGGGCGCTGCGTCGCGCCGTCTACGCCGCCCGCCACCTGGCCGACCAGACGTACCGTCGGCGCGTCTCCCGGCAGCTGAACAAGGGCGAGAACCTGCACGCCTTACGCCGCTCTCTCTGGCCTACGCCGGCGAGGGTGCGCTGCGGCGCCAGCACCACGAGCAGCAGGGCGCGCAGATGTGGTGTCTGACTGGGTGGCCACCAATGCGACTGTGTGCTGGTCCGCGGAGTACCACGGCTCGGCGTGGCCACCCTGTTCCGGGCCGGCCGCCAGGTCGACGACGAGGTCCTGGCGCACATCTGGCCCGCCACCACGAGAACGTCTACTTCTACGACACCCACTCCGTCGACATCGACGGCGAGCTCACCCAGCTCAACACCGACGGCTACCGGCCCCGGCGGACGACCGACGCTTCCGGGCGACCGACGTAGCCCCGGCAGGCCGCTGACAGGGCTCTGCTGCGTTTCTGACGGGCTCAGGTGTGCGGCCTGTCGCGTTCGGCGCGTTCTCGTTCTCGATCGGCTAATTCATAGACCCCGTTCGACTATATACATGCAGTAGTCGAGCGATAACACTTCGGAGGCCGGGGGAGAGGGACGGCCCACGGTCGCCGGTCGCAGCGAGCACCCCGCGTGCGGCGATCACCGCCGGTCTTTCCTTTCCTGGCGTCCATCTACAGAGGAGGTGTCGCACCGTGCGTGCTGGATTCTCGGATCGAACCAACGACGAGTTCCTGCAAGAGGTACTGACCAAGGTCAACGAGTTGCGGGCGAAGCACGGATCGCCGCCGCTCACTCTCGACCCCGAACTCGTGGAGTACGCGAAGTCGCGGGCGGCCTTCATGGCCGAGAAGGACGATCTGACCCACGAGGGCCTGCGGTCGGGCACCGGCGAGAACGCATCGAAGGCGAGCGCCTCGTCCGGCCCCGCAGCCGCCTCGGGAACCGACGCGGTCGAGGGCTGGTACGCCGAGAACAGCAACTACGACTACACCACGGGGAAGAAGATCGACCCCGACCCCTACAAGGCCATCGGGCACTTCACCGCACTGGTATGGAAGAGCACCACCAAGATCGGTGTGGGGCGCGTCGCCGGCCAGAGCGGGCAGTGGTGGGACACCTACATCGTGGCGAACTTTTCGCCGCCTGGAAACATGGGAGGCCAGTACGTGATGAACGTGGTGCCCGCGAGCTGACAACCCGACCCTCGCAGCGGGCGCACCGGCTTCACCACCGGTGCGCCCCAGCCGTCTGCGGCCGATGATTCTCTCTCTGAGATCTCATTCCCGAGGCCGGGAAAGGACGCCTCAGATGTGCGGAGCCGTCCCCAGCAAGCGCAATGGCCGGTAGCCGTCGAATAGCGCAGCTTCGAGATACCGACTCTTCACCGGCAGCCGGGCGCGAAGTCCGTGGGTTTCGTGGTGGTGGACTCCGAGGGCACGAAGGACGTCGCCCAGGACCGCACGATGGACGTCACCCAGACCGGCGAGATCTGGCTCAAGCAGGGCGACGCGACCGTCTATCCGAGCAGGCAGGCGGCCACCGGGCAACCGGACCCGCCCGTCGAGGAAGGCACCGCGGTGATCCACTACCGGCGGGCCGACGGCAACTACGACGGCTGGGGTCTGCACCTGTGGGACGGCGCGGCCAACCCGACCGACTGGGCCAGCCCGCTCGCGCCCACGTCGACCGACGCGTTCGGCGCGGTGTTCCGGGTGCCGTTGGCGGCCGGGGCCACCGGGCTGAACTACATCCTGCACAAGGGTGACACCAAGGACCTGCCCGACGACCAGCGGCTCGACTTCGCCAGCGCCGGACGGGAGGTGTGGCTGCTCGCCGCCACCCCGGGGCGGCTGCTGCCGTCGACCGCGCCCAGCGCCGGAGGGGACACCGACATCGGCAAGCAGAAGGCGCACTGGATCGACCGGTCCACCATCGCCTGGCAGACCCCGCCGACCGACGGCCGGGTGTACGCCCTGGTGGCCGCCCCGGCCGGTGGGGTGAGCGTCGTCGACGGGGAGCTGTCCGGGGCGTACACCAGTCTGCCGTTGCGCGCGCAGCGCAACGGGCTCACCGAGGCCCAGCGCGCGGCGTTCCCGCACCTGTGGTCCCACCGGGCCTTCACGCTCGACCGGGGTGACCTGGCGAAGGTGCCGGCGGCGATGCGCGGGCAGGTCCTGGTCACCGAGCGCGACGCCCAGGGGGAGCTGCTCGCCGCGACCGGCGTGCAGCTCCCCGGCGTGCTCGACGACGTGTACTCCCGGGCCACCCAGGTCACGCTCGGCCCGACCTTCGCCGGCCGGACGCCGAGCCTCGCGCTCTGGGCGCCGACCGCCCGGACGGTGGAGCTGGAACTGTTCGACTCGCCCACGGCCGCGCCGAAGACGGTGGCGATGCGCCGCGACGACGGCACCGGTGTCTGGTCGGTACGCGGTAGCCACGCCTGGATTGGCAAGTACTACCGCTACCGGGTGCAGGCGTGGCAGCCGGCCGTGCAGCGGGTGGTCACCGCGTCGGTCACCGACCCGTACTCGGTGGCCCTCGCTCCGGACTCCACGCACAGCCAGCTCGTCGACCTGGACGACCCGGCGCTGGCCCCACCCGGGTGGCGCACGCTGCGCAAGCCGGCCGGGGTGCCGGCGTCGAAGGCGCAGATCTCCGAGCTGTCGGTGCGGGACTTCTCCATCGCCGACGAGACCGTGTCGGCGCAGCGGCGGGGGACGTTCCTGGCGTTCACCGACCCGGGGACCGCCGGCATGACGCACCTGCGGGCGCTCGGCGACGCCGGCGTCACCCACCTGCACCTGCTGCCGGCGTTCGACTTCGCCACCATCCCCGAGAAGCGGGCCGACCAGCGCCAGCCGGCCTGCGACCTGGCGGCGCTGCCACCGGACTCGGACCAGCAGCAGACGTGCGTCGCGGCCGTCGCCGACACCGACGGTTACAACTGGGGGTACGACCCGCTGCACTACACCGTTCCGGAGGGCGGCTACGCCCTCGACCCGAGCGGGGCGGCGCGGACCACCGAGTTCCGTCGCATGGTGGCCGGAGTCAACGACGCCGGCCTGCGGGTGGTCATGGACGTGGTCTACAACCACACGGCGGCGGCCGGTGTCGACCCGAAGTCGGTGCTTGACCAGGTGGTGCCCGGCTACTACCACCGGCTGCTCGACGACGGCACGGTCGCCAACTCCACGTGCTGCGCCAACACCGCGCCCGAGCACGCGATGATGGGCAAGCTGGTGGTCGACTCGCTGGTCACCTGGGCCAAGCAGTACAAGGTGGACGGTTTCCGGTTCGACCTGATGGGCCACCACCCGAAGGCGAACATCCTGGCGGTACGCGCCGCGCTGGACCGGCTGACCGTCGCCCGGGACGGCGTGGACGGCAGGGCGATCATGCTCTATGGCGAGGGCTGGAACTTCGGCGAGGTCGCCAACGACGCCCGGTTCGAGCAGGCCACCCAGGCCAACATGGCCGGCACGGGCATCGGCACGTTCAACGACCGGCTGCGCGACGCCGTGCGCGGCGGCGGACCGTT
This sequence comes from Micromonospora sp. DT44, assembly GCF_049841635.1. Classification (NCBI taxonomy): domain Bacteria; kingdom Bacillati; phylum Actinomycetota; class Actinomycetes; order Micromonosporales; family Micromonosporaceae; genus Micromonospora; species Micromonospora sp. DT44. The sequence continues at coordinate 7,314 of NZ_JBNCKS010000083.1, forward strand.
CGACGCCAACCCCCGCGTGCAGGGCTTCGCCTCCGGGCTCTACACCGACCCCAACGGTGACCCGGTGAACGGATCGGCGGCCACCCAGAAGGCCCGCCTGCTGCACGCCCACGACCTGATCAAGGTGGGCCTCACCGGCAACCTGCGCGGCTACCGGTTCACCGACACCTCCGGACGTACGGTCACCGGGGCGCAGGTGGACTACAACGGCTCGCCCGCCGGGTACACCGCCGCGCCGGGGGAGGCCGTCACCTACGTCGACGCGCACGACAACGAGATCCTGTACGACGCGTTGGCGTACAAGCTGCCGCAGGGCACCAGCGCGGCGGACCGGTCCCGGATGCAGGTGCTGGCGCTGAGCACGGTGGTGTTGGGGCAGGGCGCCGGGTTCGTCACCGCCGGCACGGAACGGCTGCGGTCGAAGTCGCTGGACCGCAACTCGTTCAACTCCGGTGACTGGTTCAACCAGATCCGCTGGGACTGCGCCAACGGCAACGGGTTCGGCGTCGGCCTGCCACCGGCGCAGGACAACCAGGACAAGTGGCCGTACGCGAAGCCGCTGCTCGCGGACCCGGCCCTGGTGCCCGACTGTTCGGCGATCGGCACCACCGACGCCCGGTACGCCGAGCTGCTGCGCGTCCGGGCGTCATCGCCGGTGTTCGGGCTGAACAGCGCCGAGCAGGTGCAGCGGCGGGTCGCCTTCCCCCTGTCCGGCGAGTCGGAGACCCCGGGCGTGCTGACCATGACGCTGGACGCGCGTGGTCTGGGCGGGCCGTGGACCGCGCTGACCGTGGTCTTCAACGGCACTCCGGAGACGGCGACGCAGACGGTGACCGGTCTGCGGGGGGCGGACGTGTCGCTGCACCCGGTGCTGGTCAACTCGGCCGACCCGACGCTGCGGACGGCGTCGTTCGACCGGGCGACGGGTGCTTTCACGGTGCCGGCGCGCAGTGTGGCGGTGTTCGTCCAGAAGTGAGCGGGGACCGGCCCCCTCCCGCGTCGCGCGGAAGGGGGCCGGTCCGTGTGGTGCGTCGTGCTCTTGATCAGGCGAAGCAGTTCTCGATGGCGCCGCCCGGGATGGCCAGGCAGTTCGTCGGGCGGTTCGCGGTGATGGCGGACTTGTCGTCCACGTTCACCGGCCCGAAGAAGGTGAACACACCGCCCGGCGCGAAGGTCGAGAAGTTGTTGGCGACCTTCGTCTTCGACAGGTTGACCTCGCCGAAGATGTTGAAGATGCCGCCGCCGACCCCGATCGGGCCGATGGCCCGGTTGCCGACGACCTCGCTGTCGCGCAGCGTGGTGACGCTGAAGGCGTTGAAGAGCCCGCCGCCGAAGAAGCCGGCGGTGTTGTCCTTGATGCTGCTCTTCTCGAACGTGACGGCGCTGTCGAAGGCGATGGCCACACCGCCACCGACACCTGCGGTGCTGTTGCGCTCCACCGAGACGTTGTGCAGGTTCAGCTGGCTGTCCGCCGCCGCCAGGCCACCGCCGGCGAGGACCGCGGTGTTCGAGACGAACTTCGTCTCGTACGCCGTGGTGTTGCCCTCGATGTCCAGGTAGCCGCCACCGAAGCCGAGCGTCTCGTTGTCGGTGATCTCGGCCTTCTTCAGCTCGACCGTTCCGCCGTCGACGTCGTCGGCGAAGATGCGCGCGGCGCCGTTGGAGATGCCGCCACCGCCGATGATCGCGGTGTTGTCCTTGATCTTCGACTCCTCGACCTTGAGCAGGCCGGCGTTGAAGACACCGCCACCGAAGAAGAAGGCCGTGTTACGGGTGACGGTGCTGTGCCAGATCTTCGTGGTGCCGAAGTTGGCCACACCGCCGCCGTTGCCGCCGGACTGGTTGAGGACGACCTCGGACTCGATGATCTCGGCGGAGCCGCCCGGCTGCACCAGGATGCCCGCGCCGTCGGTGGGCTCCGGGTACTCCACCAGCGGCGTGACGGCACCCGCATTCGCGGCGGCCGGCGCGGCCTTGGGCGTCACCTTCGGCGCCGCCGTCAGGCCCGCCTTCGGGTTGGCCTGCCGCGCCGTGAGGGCCTGGTCCAGCGGAGTGCCGGCCTTCACCTGCGCCGCGATCGCCTCGGAGTCCGAGTAGGACGCCCAGACGGCCGCCGGCTCGACGGCGTTGTACCGCTCGAGGGTCTGACCACCCTTGATGGTCAGGCCCTTGATGGTGAGGTGTCCGCCGGCGCCGACGTTGAGGATCCGGAAGTAGTCGGCCGTGGCCTCACGGGCGATCGTGGTGTGCTCGCCCTTCAGGGTGATGTTCTCGGTGATGACCGGCAGACCGTTGCCCTGGTAGTCGTTGCGGCTCAGGTTGTAGGTGCAGCCCTTGGCCAGTTCCAGCACACCGCCGTGCTTGTTGTTGGCGAACACGATCGCCTGGATCAGCTTGTCGGTGTCGCAGGGCACCTCCTTCCCACGCTCGTGGTCCTTGTCCCGGTCCTTGTCCTTGTCCTTGTCCTTGTCCTTGTCCTTGTCCTTGTCCTTGTCCTTGTCCTTGTCCTTGTCCTTGTCCTGTTCCTGGTCCCAGTCGCGCCCCTCGTCAGCGTGCTGGTCGCCGTCCTTGCTCACCTGCGCGGTGTTCCAGTTCAGGCCGACCGCCCCGGCGCTGCCCGCGACGCCCACCGCCGCGAGACTGATCACGCCCGTCAGACCGGCCACGCCGCTGGCGAGCCAGAGCTTGCGGCGGCTCTTGGCCGTCGCCCGCCCGGAGGCTTCGTTGTTCGTTAGGTAGTTGGACATCGGAGCTCTCTGCCCTCTCCTCGTACCAGACAGGGTCGCCGCCCTCAGACGGTCGTCCCCTGCTACAAATCGGTTGTAGCTCCCAAAACCACCGTATGAGAATGTTCCTCGCCTCGCGGGCGTATCCGAAACAACCCCACATTAGGTTCATGTTGCCCCGGGACGGCCTGGTCGGGACGTGCCGGGCCGCCAAGCCCCTGACCAGCCCAAATGGGTACGCCCCTCCGTGCCGCAACCGGCTCGGAGGGGCGCTCCCTCTATGTGGATCAGCCATCCGTTCCCGGTCAGAAGCAGCCGGGGACGTTCAGGCAGTTGGTGGGGCGGTTGGCGGACACTGCGGAGTCGTCGTCCAGCCGTACGAAGCTGAAGAGGCCGTTGGAGATCCCGCCCGGCGGCAGGGTGGCCACGTTGTACGTCACCTTCGTCCGCTGGACGCTGATCTCGCCACCGTCCGTGTTGTAGATGCCGCCGCCGCTGCCCAGCGGACCGATGGCCCGGTTGCCCGAGACCTCGCTGTTCCGCAGCGTGACGACGCTGTCCTCGTTGTAGAGGCCGGCGCCGAAGAACCCGGCGGTGTTCTCCTTGATCGCGGTGTCCTCGATCGTCGCGGTGCTGTCGAAGGCGACGGCCACGCCGCCACCCACACCGGCCGTGCTGTTCCTGGCCACCGTTGCCTGCTTCAGGGTGAGCTGGCTGTCGGCCACGGCCACGCCGCCGCCCGCCAGGACCGCCGTGTTGTCGGTGACCTTCGTGTCGTGCAGGGTCGTGGTGCCCTCGACGTCCAGGACGCCGCCACCGAAGCCGAGCGTCTCGTTCTCGGTAATCTCGCTCTTGTAGACCCAGACCGCGCCACCGTCGACGCCCTCGGTGAAGATGTCGGCCGCGCCGTTGGCGATGCCGCCGCCGCCGACGATGCCGGTGTTGTCCGTGACCTTCGACTCGTCGACCTGGAGCACTCCGGCGTTGAAGATGCCGCCGCCGTAGAAGAAGGCGGTGTTGTGTGCCACGACGCTCTTGCTGAGCCGCGCCGAGCCGAAGTTCGCCAACCCGCCGCCGTTGCCGCCGGACTGGTTGTAGAACAGCTCGCTGTCCAGGATCTCGGCCCGGCCCCCGGGCTGTACGAGCACCCCGGCGCCGTCATTGAAGCCGGGCTCCTCCACCAGCGGCACCACCGCCGTGCCAGCCGCCGTCACCGGCGTAGCCGTGGTGGAAGGCTTTGCGGAGGTCGCCGCCTTGGCCGTCTTTGCCGTTGCCGGCTTTGCCGCTGTTGTCTCTGCCGTTGCCGGCTTGGCGGCTGCCGTCTTTGCCGTTGCCGTCTTGGCGGTCGCTGCCGATGGCTTCGCTGCCGTCGCGGCGGCCGGCTCGACCGCTGCCTTTGCCGCTGCCGCGGCGGCCGGTTTGGCCGCTGCCGCTGCCGCCGGTTTGGCCGCTGCCGCTGCCGCCGGCTTGGCCGCTGCCGCTGCCGCCGGCTTGGCCGCTGCCGCTGCCGCTGCCGCCGGCTTGGCCGCTGCCGCTGCCGCTGCCGCTGCCGGCTTCGCGGTGGTCGCTGGGTTCGCCGCAGCCGGCTCGCCAGCGGCAGCCGTTGCCGTCGTGGTCCGGACGGAGGTCGAGTACGAGCCCCAGACCGCCGCCGGCTCCACGCTCGCCGCCCGTTGGATGGTCTGCCCACCCCTGATGCTCAGGCCCTTGAGGGTGAGGTTTCCGCCCGGACCCACGTTCAGGATGCGGAAGTAGTCGGCGGTGGCCGCGCGGCCGATGACCGTGTGCTCACCCTTGAGGGTGATGGACTCGGTGATCACCGGAAGGCCGTTGCCGTCCTGGTTGCGGGTCAGGGTGTAGGTGCAGCCCTTCGCCAGTTCCAGGACACCGCCGTCGCCGCTGTTGGCGAAGGTGATCGCCTGGATCAGCTTGTCCGAGTCGCAGGGCACCTGCTTGGTGCGGTCCTTGTCGTGGCGCTTGTCGGCACCGCCGCGATCGTCGAAACCGCTCCAGTCGTCGCCGCTGGACTCCTCGTCGCCGCTTGCCCTGCTCTCGTCGGCGTTCCCGCCGTCGTCGCTGACGGTCTGCCGGTTCGTCGACGGCTGGGCGTCGGACACCCGGTCTGAGGCGGGTTTGTCGTCCCGCGCGGCGATACCGCCGAGGGCGGCCAGGCCCACCACCCCGGTCAGGCCGGCCACGCCGGCGACCCACAGTGCCCGTCGTCGTCGTGTTGGCGGCGCCGTGGAAGCCCCGCCCTCGGTACTCGTTATGTCATCGGACATCAGAGCCTTCCGCCCTTCCTACTACCAGACGGGGTCGCACCGCCCGCAGCGCCACGACCAGCTACAAATGGCTTGTAGCCTCTGATGCCCACCGTATGAGAACTATCTTCGCGAGGCGGACGTATCCGAGAAAACCCCGCATATAGCGCCCGTTAAGGGATCGGGGTGACAGGAAGGACGCGATCCACTCGGGTTCGCGGAAAGCGCGGTATCCGAGCGCCCACGACGCCCCGGCATCAGGGAAGTCGAGTCGATCATGCGCGAGTCGGCCGCGCGGGCCGGGCGGGCAGGGCCGGGCGGGCGGACGAAAGGGGCCGGGCGGGCGGACGAAAGGGGCCGGGCGGGCGGACGAAAGGGGCCGGGCCGGACGTTGGGACGTCCGGCCCGGCCCTGGGGTCGTACGGGCGGGTCAGCCGGGCAGGCGGGGCCCGGCTTCGCGCTGCTCGGCCAGCCAGGTCTCCACCTCGTCGGAGGTGCGCGGCAGGCCAGCCGAGAGGTTGACCGCGCCGGTCGCGGTGACCAGGACGTCGTCCTCGATGCGGATGCCGATGCCGCGCAGCTCGGCGGGGACCAGTTCGTCCTCGGGCTGGAAGTAGAGACCCGGCTCCACGGTGAGGACGTAGCCCTCGCCCAGGGCGCCGTCGCGGTACGTCTCCTTGCGGGCGTTGGAGCAGTCATGCACGTCGATGCCGAGCATGTGACCGAAGCCGTGCAGCGTCCAGCGCCGGTAGACCGAGGACTTCTCGTCCATGGCCTCGTCCACGCTCACGGGCAGCAGGCCCAGGTCGGACAGGCCCTCGGCGAGCACCCGCATACAGGTCAGGTGGACGTCCTTGAACTTCACGCCGGGGCGGATGGCGTCCATGCCGGCCTGCTGTGAGGCGTACACGATGTCGTAGACCTGGCGTTGCAGGGCGGTGAACCGGCCGTCGACCGGCAGCACCCGGGTCACGTCGGCGGTGTAGAGGTTGCGCCCCTCGACCCCCATGTCCATGAGCAGCAGGTCACCCGGGCGGGTAGCGCCGTGGTTGTGCACCCAGTGCAGGATCGTGGCGTGCTCGCCCGCGCCGACGATCGAGCCGTACCCGACGTCGTTGCCGTCGTGCCGCGCGCGCAGCGCGAAGATCCCCTCCAACAGCCGCTCGGAGACGGCCCGGTCGGCCGGCAGGATGCGGGCCACGTCCTCGAAGCCCCGGACGGTGGCGTCGATCGCGTCCTGGAGCTGGCCGATCTCCCACTCGTCCTTGACCAGCTTCAGCTCCGAGATGGCGATGGCCAGCTCCCGGTCGCGGGCCGGCTGACCCTCGGCGCGCGGCCCGTCGTACGGGCGCACGGCCGCGTCCACCTCGGCGTCGAAACCGCGCAACACCCGGGTACGCCCCGGAGCGAGGTCGGCCAGCGCCGCCTCCAGCCCGGTCAGGTCGGCGGTGGGCAGGTCCAGTTCGGTGGACTTCTCGCCGAGGGTGTGCCGCCGGCCCACCCACAGCTCACCGTGCCGGCTGCGGAAGAACTCGTCGGTCTCCCGGGACGAACGGGGCCGCATGTACAGCGTCGCGTCGTGGCCCGAGCCGTTCGGGCGCAGCACCAGCACGCTGTCCGGGTCGTGGTCACCGGTCAGGTAGGCGAAGTCGCTGCCCGGCCGGAACGGGTACGCGGTGTCGTTGGCGCGGACCTTCTCGCCGCCGGTCGGGATGACCAGCGTCTCGCCCGGGAAGGCGGCGGAGAGCGCGGCCCGCCGCTTGGCGTAGTTGGGGACCTCTGGACGTGGCGTGACCGGGAGTTCGGTGTCGCGCCAGCCCTGCCGCATGAACGACAGGAACGCCTCCGGGAAGTCCGGATCGTGCGATTCCGTGCCGTCTGTCGGCGTACCCTCGGTGCTTTTGCGTTCCTCGGTCATTGCGCCGCTCCCCTCCGCTCGTGGCTGGTCCCGACGGTACCGCGCGCCCGGTTCGCGGTGGTGACGGCCGGGAGCGCCCGGAACGACGGACGGCTGCGACGGGCCGACGGAGCGCGTGGAAAGATGACGACCATGTGCGGACTCCTGGCCTTCTTCAGCGCGAACGGCAACGCCGCCGCGCACCGCGACCACATCGCCGGAGCATTGGAATGCCTGCACCACCGCGGCCCGGACGAGACAGGGGTCGAGGTGGTCGGCGACGCGTCCGGCCGGTACGCGGACGGAGTGTTCGCCCACAAGCGGCTCGCCATCATCGACGTCGCGTCGAGTCACGAGCCGCTGCCCTACGCGAACGGCCGTTACCTGCTGACCTTCAACGGTGAGATCTACAACTACATCGAGCTGCGCGACGAGCTGATCCGGGACTTCGGCGCGCAGTTCGCCACCGCCGGTGACGGCGAGGTGATCGTCGCCGGTTACCACTACTGGGGCGAGCAGGTGCTCACCCGGCTGCGCGGCATGTTCGCCTTCGTCATCTGGGACCGGCAGGAGCGGCGCGCGTTCGGCGCCCGCGACTACTTCGGCATCAAGCCGCTGCACTACTTGGAGACCGCCGACGGCCTCTACCTGGCGTCGGAGAAGAAGGCGCTGCTGCCGTTCGCGCACAGCAACTACCAGGGCGACGCGGGCGTGGACGCGGCGAACCTGAGTCACTACCTGACCCTGCAGTACGTGCCGGAGCCCGGCACGCTGCATAAGGGCATCAGCCGGATCGGCTCGGGGGAGTATCTGACCTGGACCCCGGGCGGGCGGATCGACGTACGGCGGTGGTACCGGCCGGTGTTCCGGCCGGCGCCGGTCGACGACGAGCAGAAGCTGTACCACGAGATCCGCGAGACGCTGCGCGAGAGCGTCCGCATGCACATGCGCTCGGACGTGCCGGTCGGCTCGTTCCTGTCCAGCGGCATCGACTCGACGGCCGTCGTCGCGCTGGCCCGCGAGTTCAACCCGAACATCCTGACCTTCACCGTCGGTTACGACGTCCCGGGTTACTCCGAGATCGACGTCGCCCAGGACTCGGCGCGGCACCTGGACGTCACCACCATCCCCACCAAGATCGGTCCGCAGGACATGATCGACGCGCTGCCGAAGATCGTCTGGCACCTGGACGACCCGGTGGCCGACCCGGCGCTGGTGCCGCTGTACTTCGTGGCGAAGAAGGCCGCCGAGCACGTCACGGTGGTGCTCTCCGGTGAGGGGGCCGACGAGTTCTTCGGTGGTTACACGATCTACCGGGAGCCGCTGTCGCTGGGCACCGTCAACGGTCTGCCCGGTGGCGTGCAGAAGGGGCTGCGGGCGGTCTCCAAGGCCATCCCGCAGGGCGTCAAGGGCAAGAGCTTCCTGGAGCGGGGCACCACCCCGATCGAGGAGCGCTACTACGGCAACGCCCGGATGTTCACCGAGGAGGAGAAGCAGCACCTGATGCGCCGCTACGACCCCTCGGTGCGCTACACCGACGTGACGGCCCCGATCTACGCCGAGTGCACCGAGCTGGACGACGTCACCAAGATGCAGTACGTCGACCTCTACACCTGGCTGCGCGGCGACATCCTGGTCAAGGCAGACCGGATCTCGATGTCGCACTCGCTGGAGGTGCGGGTGCCGTTCCTCGACCGCGAGGTGTTCGACGTCGCGGCGAAGATCCCGGTGGACCTGAAGCTGCCGCCGCGCTCCGACGCCACCAAGTACGCGATGCGCCAGGCGTTGCAGGGCGTCGTCCCGCCGGCGATCGTCAACCGTAAGAAGCTGGGCTTCCCGACCCCGACCCGGGTGTGGCTGCGCGGCGAGATGTACGAGTGGGCCCGCCACGTGCTGAGCACCTCCGGCGCGGGTGACCTGCTCGACCTGTCGTACGCGCTGCGGCTGCTCGACGAGCACAAGCGGGAGGAGTTCGACCACTCCCGCAAGGTGTGGACGGTGCTGATCTTCTGCATCTGGCACGCCATCTTCGTGGCCAAGACGCTCGACCCGGGCATCCAGCGCAACCAGTCGGCCCTGCTGACGAAGCCGGTGGTCGGTTCCATGGTCCGCTGACCGGACCCCACCCTGTCGATCAAGAGGTTTGCGTCACCGGAAGCGCTCCGGATGACGCAAACCTCTTGATCATTTCAGGGGACCTCAGCGACGGGCGCAGGTGACCGTCGGGAGGCTGTTCGTTCCGGTGCTGCTGGCCAGGAAGCCGAACGATGTCGTGCCCTCGGGCGCGACCGTGCCGTTGTACTGGACGTTCGTCGCGGTCACCGATGCGCCGGACGTCGTCTGGGTGGCATTCCAGACCTGGTTGATCACTTGGCCGCTGGGCCAGGTCCAGCGCGCGGTCCAGCCGGAGAACGGCGTGCTGCCGTGGTTCATGATCGTGACTTCGCCCTGGAATCCGCCCTGCCAGGTGCTGGTCACCTTGTAGACGGCCATGCAGTCACCGGTCGGTGCCGGCGTGGTCGGCGGCGGGGTGGTCGGCGGGGGCGTGGTGGGCGGGGGCGTGGTGGGCGGCGGGGTGGTCGGCGGCGGCGTGGTCGGCGGCGGCGTCGTGGGCGGCGGAGTGGTCGGGTTCGACCCGCCCGGACCCACCCCGGTCACCTGACCGCTACCACCGTCGAACGTCACGTCCGAGCAGCCGAAGAAGTTCTCCTGCGAGTCCGAACGCACCCAGCGGGAGTAGATGATGTGCCGGCCGCTCTTGCCCGACGGCAGGTTGCCGCTGAAGTAGTAGTGACCGTCGTTGGTGCCGACCGCGCCGCGCTGCGGCGGGTTGGTCACCGTCAGGAACGGCTCCTCCAGATCGCTCCAGGCCAGCGCGCGGGTGGGGCTCCAGCTGTCCTTCGTCACGTAGAAGTAGAAGGTGCCCGGGTGGTGCGCCCAGTTGCTGTACTTGAAGTCCAGCCGCGCGCCGGACGTCAGGTGGGTCAGCGGCCAATCGGTGCGGGCCAGGTCGTAGCCCCGGTAGCCGGTGTTGCCACCGCTGCACAGCTGCCCGTCCGGGATGAAGCCGGTGGTACGGCCACCGGCATCCGAGCGCAGCACGCTGAACCAGTTGTAGAGCGAGTTCGTGCCGCTCTGCGCCACGGCGGCGGCACACGCCGGGTTGTTCGGCCTGATCTCGCCGGTCTGGCTCATGCCGTCCTGCCAGCAGAGGTAGGTGCGGGCGCCCGGCGTCATCGCCGCGCCGTGCGCGGCCGCCGGTTGTGGACTGGACGCCAGGGCGACGGCGCCCAGCGCAAGGGTCAGGGCCGCGGTGAGCACTGCGGCCGTACGGGAACGGTTCACGGGTTCTCCTGACTCGCGAGGCGTGCCGCCCGAGGCCGCCCCGCCGCAAGCGGATACGACGATCACCCTGGCGCGCCCCGGCAGAAGATCGGCCGGCGGACACGCGCCATCAACGGTCCTGTCCTGGACCGGTGCCCTCGCGTCCAACAACCCGGCAACCGGCGGCGCGACAGCCCTCGCACCACCCGGTACGGGCCATCCCACCACGTCGCCCGCCACCAACGCAATAGTCGGTCCTCGATGCGTCAAACACGGCTGGTCGGCGTCGGAGCCTCGGACTTCTATCCGCGCCGGCAGGATCCTTCCTATAGTGATGGTCTGCCCTTCCTACGGCGACAACGACCGTCCGGGCAGAGCGCCCGCCTCGGGTCGTCTTACGCCGCCCGTAGCGTCGCGCAGACGAAGGAGGCGGCAGCGCGTGCCCGACGTGTTCGACGAACTGCACCGCCGCTGCCGGGCCGGCGAGCAGGTCGCCCTGGCCACCGTGGTCGCCACCTGGCGATCCGCGCCGCAGCCGCCCGGCGCCGCCATGCTCGTCGCCGCCGACGGCACGGTCACCGGCAGTGTCTCCGGCGGCTGCGTCGAGGCGGACCTCTACGAACGGGCCCGCCACGTGCTCGACACCGGCGTACCGGAGCTGGTCCACTACGGCGTCAGCGACGACGAGGCGTACGCCGTCGGGCTCACCTGCGGCGGCCTGCTGGACGTGTTCGTCGAGCGGTTCGACGGTGATGCCCTGGCGCAGCTCGACGTGGTTGCCGGCGCGCGACAGGCCGGCGAACCGGCCGCGGTCGTCACGTGCGTGGCCGCCGATGCCGGTGACACGTCCGACCCGGCGGGGCGGCTGGGTCGCCGGCTGGTGCTGACCGGGCGGCGGGTGACGGGCTCGCTCGGCGACGACCGGCTGGACGACGCCGCGGCCGACGACGCGCTCGGGCTGCTCGCCGCCGGGCACAGCGGCATCCTCGGGTACGGCTACCAGGGACAGCGCCGGGGCAGCGGCCTCAGTCTCTTCGTGGCCGCGTACGCCACCGCGCCCCGGATGATCGTCTTCGGGGCGATCGACTTCGCGGCGGCGGTGGCGCACATCGGCGCGTTCCTCGGCTACCGGGTGACCGTCTGCGACGCCCGGCCCGTCTTCGCCACCGGCCGGCGTTTCCCCGAGGCGCACGAGGTGGTGGTGCGGTGGCCGCACCGCTACCTGCGGGACGAGATCGACGCCGGCCGCGTCGACGGGCGCACGGTCATCTGCGTGCTCACCCACGACCCGAAGTTCGACGTGCCGCTGCTGGCGCTGGCCCTGCGCCAACCCCTGGCGTACGTCGGCGCGATGGGGTCGCGACGTACCCACGACGAACGGCACGAACTGCTGCGCGAGGCGGGGCTCAGCACCGCACAGCTCGACCGGCTGGCCTCACCGATCGGGCTGGACCTCGGTGGTCGTACCCCCGAGGAGACCGCGGTCAGCGTGGCCGCGCAGATCGTCGCGGCCCGCTGGGGCGGCAGTGGCCGCCCCCTGGCCGCGACCGACGGGCCGATCCACCACGCGGACTGATCCCGCTGTGCCAGCCTGAGGCGAGACGGCCGTCGCGGCCGCCGATGGCGAGGGGGCTCCGATGGGGTACGCGGTGGTGCTCGGCGAGGCGCTCGTCGACCTGCTCGACAGCGACGTCGACGGGGAGCGGGTCTACCGGCAGGCCATCGGTGGCGGCCCGCTCAACGTCGCCGTCGGGGTGACCAGGCTCGGCGGGACGGCTGAGTTCGTCGGCTCGCTCGGTGACGACGTGCTGGGCCAGCGGATCCGCGATTTCCTGAGCGGGATCGGCGTCGGCCTGGCCGGTGCGGTCACGGTGTCCGTGCCGACCACGCTGGCGGTGGTGACGTACGCCGGCCCGGAACCGGACTTCCACTTCTACGGCGAGCCGCGCTCCTACGGCCTGCTCGGCCCGGCCGACGTGGACCTGGCGCTGACGGAGGGCGCCGACGTGCTCTACTGCGGCTCGATCGTGCTGCTCGAGCCGGGCACGCTGGCCGCCGCCCGCCGAGCCTGGTCGCTCGCCACCGGCCTGCGGGTCCTCGATCCGAACGTCCGCCCCCGACTGCTCGACGGACCGGTCGCGCTGGACGGGTTGCGGCAGGTGGTGGCCGAGTTCGCCGCGGGCGCGCACCTGGTCAAGTTGAGCAGCGCCGACGCCAGGCTGCTGTATCCGGGTGAGCCGGTCGAGGGGGTTGCCGCGTACCTGCGGGAGTTGGGCGCGTCCACCGTGGTGGTGACGCTCGGCCCGGCCGGCGCGGTGCTGGCCGCCGCCGAGGCCGACCCGGTGCGAGTGCCGGCGCCGAAGGTGGACGCCGTCGACGCCACCGGCGCCGGTGATTCGGTGATGGCCGCGCTCATCGCCGACCTGCTCCGCGACGGCGAGCCGGCCGATCCGACGGGCTGGGTCGATTCGGTGGCGTTCGCGCTGCGGGTCGCCGGTCTGGTCTGTGAGTCACCGGGCGGGGCCACCGCCATGCCCACCCGCACCGAGGTCGAACGCCGCTTCGGCGGTTGAGGGTGGGTGACGGCTGGTTGACGGCCCTGTTATGTGAACGTTAACATCGGCGTCTGCCTATTTCCTGCGTGTTATCCGGGAGGCTCCGATGAGACTCGTCCTGGTACCACCGTCATTCCGCCGCCTCGCCGCCGTGCTGGTCGTCGCCCTGGTTGCCGTCGGCGGCGTCGCCGTCAGAGCGCCGGAGCCGGCGCACGCCTGGGACAACGCAGTGGCCAGCACCCCGCCGATGGGGTGGAACAGCTACGACTCGTTCAACTGGAGCGTCACCGAGGCCGACGTGCGGGCGAACGCCGACTACATGGCCACCAACCTGCGGCAGTCCGGCTGGCAGTACATCGTCATCGACTGGGGGTGGTACTACCCCGGACGACACAACAACAGCCCCAGCCAGGACGCCAACCTGCAACCCCGGCTCCGGATGGATGCCAACGGGCGGCTGCTGCCCGACACCACCCGGTTCCCCTCCGCCGCCGGTGACAACGGGTTCAAACCCCTGGCCGACTACATCCACGCCCAGGGCCTGAAGGTCGGGGTCCACCTGATGCGGGGCATCCCCCGCCAGGCGGTGGCCGACAACGTCCCGATCTCGGGCACCAACTGCCGCGCCAACCAGATCAACAACAGCACAACCGCGGCCTGGCTCAACCTCATGTGGGGCCTGAACATGTCCAACCCCTGCGCGCAGAGCTACCTGGACTCGGTGTTCCAACTGCTCGCGTCCTGGGGGATCGACTTCGTGAAGGTGGACGACATCGCCGCGCCGACCTACCGGCAGGCGGAAATCGAGGGCTACAAGCTGGCGATCCAGCACAGTGGCCGTCCGATGGTGCTGAGCCTGTCGCCCGGCGCGACCCCGCTGGCCAGCGGAAGCCACGTCCAGGCCAACGCGCACATGTGGCGGATCGTCAACGACCTCTGGGACAACTGGTCGTCCGTCGACGCCCTCTTCGACCAACTCCGCAACTGGACCCCGTACCGCGCCACCGGCGCCTGGCCCGACCGGACATGATCCCCATCGGCCGGCTCTCCAAGTACGGGCCCGTCGGCTCACCGCGCTACTCCAACCTCACCTCGGACGAGCAGCGCACCCTGATGACACTCTGGGCGATCAACCGCGCGCCGCTGATGTGGGGCGGCAACCTGGTGGAGAACCGCGCCTCGGAGCTGGCGTTGATGACCAACACCGCGGTGCTGGCCGTCGACCAGAACAGCGCGAACAACCGCCAGCTCACCGGCGGCACCCGGCAGGCGTGGACCGCCGACGTGCCGGGCAGCACCGACCGGTACCTCGCCCTGTTTAACCGCGAGAGCGGCGCGGCGAACGTCTCGGTCAACCTGGCCGACCTCGGAATCGGCTCGGCCACCGTGACCGACCTGTGGTCCGGCGCGGCCCTCGGCACGGTGACCGGGACCCTCACCCGTTCGCTCCCGGCCCACGGCGCCGGGCTGTACCGGCTGACCCCGGGAAGCACCGTGCCCGTCCCGACCACCTACACCCTCGCCGCCCAGCACAGCGGGAAGCTGTTGGACGTCTCCAACAACGCCACGACCGACGGCGCCGACATCGTGCAGTGGAGCGCGAACGGGCAGGCCAACCAGCGGTGGCGGTTCCAGGACGCCGGTGGCGGCTACCAGACGGTGGTCAGCGCGCACAGCGGCAAGTGCCTCGACGTGTACGGCGGCGCGAGCGCCACCGCCGACGGCGTCCGGGTCACGCAGTGGACCTGCAACGGGGGCACCAATCAGCAGTGGCGCGTCCAGGACGCCGGCACCGGCGTGGTCCAGCTGATAGCGAGGCACAGCAACAAGTGCCTGACCATCCTCAACGCCGCCACCACCGACGGCGCCCGAGCCGTGCAATCCACCTGCACCGCCGCCACGAACCAACAGTGGCGCCGCACGGGGGTCTAGATGATCGATTCCAAGGGATGTGGGACCGCAAGTAGACGCGAGGGCGTCCATGATCGGCGTTGTCTAGGCAA
>NZ_JBNCKS010000084.1:0-21959 GCF_049841635.1 Micromonospora sp. DT44
ACTGGCACACCGGCCAACCGGTCATGCGATCCCTGACCGCCTACGACCACTGACCCCTTGGAATCGATCATCTAGGGGTGGGTTTTAGGGGCGAAGTCGGTGGCGGTCCCGGATCTGGCTGGGGTGTTCGCGGCGACAGGCTGAGGCATGCCTGTAACCCGGAGTACCGGCCTGCTGGCCCTCGGCGGGATCGCCGTGGCGGCGCTGCTCACCGTGATCGGCCACCTGGAGGTCAACGACGACCTCAACCCGTGGGCGCTGACCATCAGCGACTTCGCCGTCTCCGACCGGGGCGGTGTCATCGACGTCGCCATGGTGGTGCTGGCGCTCGCCACCGCGGCACTGATGTACGGGCTGCGCCGCGCCGGCCCACCACGGTCCGGTCGGGTGGTCGAGCTGCTGCTCGGCGCCTGGGTGGCGGGGCTGCTGCTGGCCGCCGTGGTGCCGACGAACGAGCCCGGTGCCGCCATGACCGCATCCGCCTACGTGCACCGGTACGCGTCGGTGGTCGCCTTCCTGGCCCTCCCGATCGGCGGTTGGCTGCTCGCGCGTCGTCCCGATCTGACGCCCACCGCCAGGACGCTACGCGCCCTGGTCGTGCTGAGCCTGGCCCTGTCGGCGGCGATGGTCTGGTCCGCCTACCCCGGCGACCGTCTGCTGATCGGCCTGGCCGAACGCCTCCTGATCCTCACCGAAGTAGCGGTCCTGGCGACGGTAGCAACCACCCAGGTCCGGCGTTCACCCGTCGATCATGGAGTTGTGGTGTTCCACAAAAGGGGTGTGACGCCGCAGAACGGCCACCACAAGTCCATGATCGACGAGGACGGGGCGCGGGGGCTTACTCCAGCTCGTGGAGCATCAGCTGGCGGGCGGACTCGGTGATGGAGCCGGAGAGACTCGGGTAGATGGTGATCGTCTGGGCCAGCTCGTTGACCGTCAGATTGTTCTCCACGGCCATCGTGATGGGCAGGATCAGCTCGCTGGCCTTCGGGGCGACCACCACGCCGCCGATCACCTGACCGCTCGCCGGGCGGCAGAACAACTTCACGAAGCCGTCGGAGAGGTCGTCCATCTTGGCCCGGGCGTTGCCGGACAGCGGCAGCATCACCTGCCGGGCCGGCACCTTGCCCGCGTCGACCTCGTCCTGCGAGACGCCGACGGTGGCCAACTCCGGGTCGGTGAAGACGTTCGCGGCGACGGTCCGCAGCCGCAGCGGGCGGACGGCCTCGCCGAGGGCGTGCCACATGGCGATCCGACCCTGCATGGCGGCCACACTCGCCAGCAGCAGCACGCCGGTGCAGTCACCGGCGGCGTAGATGCCGGGCACGTTCGTCCGGGAGACCCGATCGACCGTGACGTAACCGCCCCGGCCCAGCTCCACGCCGTACTCGGCCAGGCCAAGGTCGGCGGTGTTCGGGATCGAGCCGACCGCGATGAGAGCGTGCGAACCGGTGACCCGGCGCCCGTCGGACAGCTCCACCTCGACCCCGTCGGCGGTTCGCCGCACCGCGTCGGCCCGGGAGTTGTTGAGGATGTTCATGCCCCGGTTACGGAACACCCGCTCGATGGCCGACGCCGCGTCGGCGTCCTCGTGCGGCATCACCCGGTCGCGGCTGGAGACCAGGGTGACCTCCACCCCCATCGCGAGGTACGCGCTGGCGAACTCCGCGCCGGTCACGCCCGAGCCGACCACGATCAGGTGCTCGGGCAGCTCCGCCAGGTCGTACACCTGACGCCAGGTCAGGATGCGCTCACCGTCCGGTACGGCGGTGGGCAACTGCCGGGGCGTCGAGCCGGTGGCGACCAGCACGGTGGAGGCGTCGATCGGGTACTCCTCGCCGCCGCCCGCGGGCGTGACGATGACGCGGTGGGTGTGCCCGAGCGCGTCGTCGCCGAGGCGGGCGGTGCCGGCCACGAAGGTGACACCCGCCTTGAGCAGCTTGGCGTGGATGTCGGCGGACTGTGCCAACGCCAGCCGCTTCACCCGCGCGTGCACGGCCTGCGCGTCGACGGTCACCGCCTCCAGGCCGTCCGAGTGCACCCCGAACTCCTCGGTGTCCCGATAGCCGGTGACCACCTGAGAGCTGGCGATGAAGGTCTTCGACGGTACGCAGTCGGAGAGCACACAGGCCCCGCCCGCGCCGTCGGCCTCGACCACGGTGACATCGGCGTCCAGTTGGGCGGCGACCAGTGCCGCCTCGTACCCGGCCGGCCCACCGCCGATGATCACGATCCGGCTCACAGCGCCATCCTTTCGCTCGCGACTGCGGGGCTCTGCTGCGCTGCACTCCTCGCGCTCACCACGTTCGCCCTTCGTTGGTGCTCACAGTGACTTTCTTCTCCCGAGCGCATCCGACACGCACAGTCGTATTCTCCCCCACCCATCCGCCGGGCTATCGTCATCGCCGTGGGTCATCACGCCGCCTACGGCTCAAACCTCGATCCGTCCCGGATGCGGGCCTACTGCCCGCACTCCCCGATGGTCGGCACCGGCTGGCTGGAGGGGTGGCGGCTGACCTTCGCCGGGGAGGACATGATCGGCTGGGAGGGTGCGGTGAGCACCGTCGTCGAGTCCCCCGGCGATCGGGTGTTCGTGGCGATCTACGACATCCACCCGTACGACGCGGCACAGCTCGACGAGATCGAGGGCGTGACCGCCGGCACCTACCGCAAGCTGCACGTACGGGTCTCCACCCTCGACGGCGACGTCACGGCGTGGATCTACGTGTTCGACGGGTACGAGGGCGGCCTGCCGACGTCGTGGTACCTGTCCGAGATCGCGAACGCCGCCGAGAAGGCGGGCGCGCCGGACGACTACGTCACCGAGTTGCGGTCCCGCCCCACCGGCACCGCGTCCCCGTAGCGCGTATCCCACGCCCCCAGTCTGCAACCGGCGCCGATCCGGACGCCCGTCGGGCCCGGCCGGGGTCGTCAATCACACACCGGCGGCCGGGACGACCCGCTCGTACATGTCGGTCCACCCGGTCTCCCGCAGGCCCACCGAGCGGTAGAGCGACACCGGGGCCGTCGGGTTGGTGCGGCCCACGCCGAGACCGGCGAACTGCCGGCCCTTGTCGGCGTAGCGGGCGAACGCGCGACGCAGCAGCGCCGCACCGACACCCCTGCGGCGGTACGCGGGCAGCACCGACAGACTCTTCACCCAGCCCTCCTGCTGGTCGAGCGCCTGGTCCGAGGATTGCAACGCGCCGGCGAGCACCCCGTCGACCTCGGCGACGAACCACTCGTCCCAGGCGGTCACGTCACCGATGCGGGCCCGCCACCGCTCGTACGACAACGGCTCGTGGTCCGGGGTGTCGCCGAAGGCGGCGTCGTGAATCCGGTGGAACTCCCGCAGCTCGGCCGTCGTCGGAGCGGACCGGCCGCACCCGCGGCGCGCTCGGCGACCCGGTCGAGCTGGCGGGCGAGCAGCGGCGCACGGAGGTTGGCGGCCCGCTCGGGGTCGACGTAGACCTCCACGAACTCCCGGCCGACCCCGGTCGGGTTGTCCACCGTCGCCCAGGCGACGACGGTGTCGTCCGGGTCGAGCGCCAGCCAGGAGTCCCGGCTCGGGTCGAAGTAGGGCGCGGTCAGCGCCTGCTCGACATCCTCGGCGTCAAAGTCGGGATGGCCGATGGCGAAGGTGTCGGCGGCGTGCACCACCGCGAGGATCGCCGGGACGTCGTCGAGGGTGGGCCGGCGCGCGGTCCAGCCGGCGGGAAGCGTCACGGCAGAAGATCCTGGCAGCCGACGGCCCCGAGCGCCGCCCATTTTCCGCCGGCCCGGTCTGCGGACCCGTGAATCAGTTCTGGCCGGGGCTCGCCACGGGCAACCCTGCTTCCTTGGCGCATTCGAGCAGTCGGCGATCGTAGGTGACGAAGGCGACGAGTGCGGTGCCGGATTCGTTGGTCAGTACCTGGGCGGTGGCCAGGTGGATGGCATCGAGACTGCGGAGCATCGGTTCGGCGAAGGCGGCCGCGGTGGCGCGGATCGTACCGTCGATCTCCAGTCGAAAGAGCCGTCCGACGGCTGCGGGAACGCCGACCAACGCTTGCGGAGCGGATCGGCGCAGGGCCCGGGGCACCTCCACCTCGACGAGCGCGGAGGAGACCAGCGGCACGTCGGGGTGGGTGTTGAGCCAGGAGACGAGGTCGGCACTGCACGCCTCTTGCCTGACCAACTTCACGACGGCGGCCGAATCGAGATAGATCACCAGCGTTCCTCGTCCCGCATCTCGGCGAGCGCGGCCGCCACATCGACTTCCTCGTCGCCCAGCTTCGGTGGAAGGGGGACCGGCCCTCCGCCAGTGGGGGCGACGGCACGGCCGGACGCCACCAGTTTGGCCAGCATCGACCTGTCGTCGCTCACGGGCACGAGTCGGGCGATCGGGTGACCGCGGTCGGTGATCTCAACCGTCTCACCGCCGCTCACCCGCGCCAGCACCTGGCTCGTGTTCTGGTTGAGCTCCCGGACACCGATGCGTTCCATGAACACGAGTGTAGAACTAAATGTTCTACACTTCCACTCTTCGCACCCGCTACCAGGGCCGTTCAGGTGAGGCCGGCGCGGGTGTGGTGCAGCAGCTCCACCAGTTCGGTGCCGTCGGCGGGGCCGAGCGCCGCGAGCGCGGGCGCGGCCAGCCGGTTGGTCACCGCCTCCGCCCACAGCCGCCGACGCACCAACGGCCCGACTGCGGGGTACGGCGGCGGCCAGCCGCACGCCACCGCGCCGGCCTCGCCCTCTGGCCCGGCCAGCACCGCCTCCAGCGGGGTCATGCCGGCGGCCCGTACCGCCAGCAGGTAGGCGCCCGTGAAGTGTTCACGCAGCAGTCGCAGCCCGGCCGCGCTCCGGGCGCCCGGAGAGTGGTCCGGCAGCGGCATGGCCCGCCACGCGGCGAAGAGCGGCATGCCACTGGTGTCGGCGGCGGCGACCGCCCGCTCGACGAGGTCGGCCAGGCGCTCGATCCCGGGTAGCACGCCCAGCATCTCGGTCCCCCACCGGCAGCACTCGGCGAGACTCGCGGCGGCCACCTCGACCGGCGGCAGGACCCGGGCGGCGGCGTCCCAGCCGTCCGCGACGGCGTCCGGCGCGACGAAGCCGATCGCCGCGGCGGCCGTCTCCGCGCGTACGTCGCCGAGCGCCCCGGCCCGACCGCTGATGTAGAAGGCCCAGCCGGAGATGCCGAGCAGCCGGGCCCGACGCAACGTGCTCGGACACCTGCTGAACCCGTCGCCGAGGTCGAGGACGGCGGGTTTGCTGGCGGCGGCGAGCTGCTCCGGCGTCATCCGGACGCCCCCCGCGCCCGAGGCTCGGGGACGGCCGCCCGCAGACGGCCCACCCACTCGTCGTCGTCCATCGATGTCAGTCTGCCGCCCCGTCGCCCGCGTCCGCATCCCCCTCTTCGGCCACCAACGCCTCGACGGCGGCCTCGACCTCGCCCGCCCGGCGGCGGGCCACGGTCACCGCCCGTTCGGCCGCACGCCGGGCCAGCTTCGCCCGGCTCAGGTCCTGTTCCGCCACCGCGCGTCGACGTTCCAACTCGGCCAGCTCCGTCTCGATCCCATCGAGTACGGCGACCCCGTCGCGCTCCTGCCCGACCGCCTCGGCCAGCTCGTCCTCGGCCCGCTGCTGGTCGGAGCGGGCACGGTCCAACTCGCGGTCCAGTGCCCGACGGCGGCGGGCGCGCTCGGCCCGGGCCGCTCGCTGCGCCGCCCGCTCGGCCTGCGCGGCACGTTCCCCGGCCCGGTCGGAACGGCGGTTCGGCTCCGGGCTCTCGCGCTGGGCGCCCGGCTGTCGAGCCGGTGACTCCTCCTCGTCGCCGGTGACCAGTCGCAACTGCGGTCGGGGCACCTCGCCGAAGCCGGCGTAGGTGGCCGAGCGGAGCAGACGCCCCGCGCGTACCTGCTCGGCGACGTCGGCGTCGGAGAGCGCGGCGTTCAGGGTCGCCTCCACCTCGGCCAGCGGCAGCCGACCGGCCGGTGGCGCCTCGGGCTCCGCCGCGGCGAGCGTACGGACCTCGGCGACCAGGGCCGCGACCACCGCACGGCGCTGGGCCGACAACTCCCGCAGTCGGGGGCCGCGCAGCTCCCGCTGGGCTGCCCGTAGCGCGTCGGCGAGACCGACCAGGTCGTCCACCAGGTCGGGTCGTTCGATGGCAAGCAGGTTGACCAGCCAGGCGGCGACGGTGGGGCGTCGCAGCCGGGCCAGTTGCCGGGCGGTGGTCGTGTCCCCGGCTCGCCGGGCCTCGGCCACCGCGGCGTCCCGGGCGGCCACGAACCGGTCCGGTGGGGTGCGGTAGAGCTGGCGCACCAGCTCCGTGGAGGGGCCGGGCATCGCGTCAGACGTCCACCCGGGTGCCGGGCTCCAGACGCTGGTAATCGGTGCCGGACATCGCCGCGAACTGCCGGTTGAGTACGCCCAACCCGTTGTGGTTGAGCAGGGCGTCGTGCACGGCGTACGCGCGGCGCGGGGCAACCGCCCGGATGAAGTCGAGCACCTCGGAGAACTTCGACCAGGGTGCGTGGATCGGCGCGAGGAGCGTGTCGACAGGCGTCTCCTGCGGAACGACGAGCGAGTCGCCGGGGTGGTAGACCACGTCGTTGATCAGGTAACCGATGTTGTCGACCACCGGGATGTCGGGGTGGATGACCGCGTGGCGTCCCCCGTACGCGCGGACCGCGACCCCGGCGGCGGTGAACGACTCGCCGGGCTCGACGGGGCACAGCGCCTCGGCCGCGTCGCCCAGGGTGTCGGCGAGCGCGGCGGGCCCGTAGATCGGGAACGGCCGCCGGTCGAGCTGGAGGCGCACCGCGGCCGGATCGAGGTGGTCCGGGTGCTCGTGGGTGACGAGCACCGCGTCCGCGCCGTCGAGCGCCGTCGCGGGATCGCTGAACACTCCGGGGTCGACCACGAGCACTCCGCCGTCGTGTTCCACCCGGACACAGGAGTGGGCGTACTTGGTGAGCCGCATCGTGACTCCTCGACTTATCGAATCGTGATGTCCTCAGCGCAGTCTGCCGGAACCAGCCGGTGGACGCGTCGCGTCCGAACTATCGCCACTGAAGCTGACGACGATGGGAGCGGGGATGGACGGACGGATAGGACGACGCCGGTGGGCACTCCTGGCGGCGGGGACACTTGTGGCGGCGCTGGCCCTCGCGGGGTGCAGCGCCGGTGACAGCGGATCAGCGGATTCGGCGGCTCCGGCGGCCCAGGCTCCCCAGGGCGCGCTCGACAAGGGCAGCGGCGCGGATGCGGCGGGGACCGCCGGGGCCGGCGCTCCGGATCTGCGGGTCGACCAGCGGGCGATCATCTACACCGGATCGATGCGGGTGCAGGTGACCGATGTGGACGCGGCGGCCCGCGAGGTGAGCGCGGTGGTCACCCGGGCGGGTGGTTTCGTCGGCGGGGACCAGCGGCGCAGCGCCGAGGCCGACGCGGTGGCCGAGCTGGAGTTGCGGGTGCCCGCGGCCAAGTTCGGCGCGGTGGTGGAGGAGGTCGCGAAGCTCGGTCGACAGCAGAGCCGCGAGATCAACACCCAGGACGTCACGGAGGAGACCGTCGACCTGGAGGCCCGGATCATCACGCAGCGGGCGCGCGTGGAGAGCGCGCGACGGCTGCTCGCCCGCGCCAACTCGATCTCCGACCTGGTGTCCCTGGAGAACGAGCTGGGTCGCCGGGAGGCTGACCTGGCCTCGCTGGAGGCCAAGAAGCGCCGGCTGGCCGACCTGACCGCGCTGTCCACGATCACGGTGTCGCTGGCCGGGCCGGCGGCGAAGGCCAGCGAGGAGAAGGCCGAGACCGGCTTCCTGGTCGGGCTCAAGGGCGGCTGGGAGGCGTTCGTCACCTCGATGACCATCCTGCTCACCGTCCTGGGCGCGCTGCTGCCATGGCTGGTGGCGGTCGGCGTACCCCTGGCGGTCCTGCTGCTGGCGCTGCGCCGGCGACGCCGGTCGCCGGCACAGGTCGCCGAGGTCAGCGCGCCGCCGCCAGTGCCCGCAGCGCGGTCTGCGCCATGACGCGTACGCCGGCCGGGATGGCCCGCTCGTCCACGTCGAAGGACGCGCGGTGCAGGTCGACGTTGGGGCCGATCCGGCCCACGCCGAGGCGGGCGAGGGCGCCGGGGACGTACTCCAGGTACCAGGAGAAGTCCTCGCCGCCCATGCTCTGCGGCGTCTCGGCGACGCCGTCCGGGCCCAGCGCCGCGCTGGTGGCGGCGGTCAGCACCTGGATGGCCCGCGAGTCGTTGCTGACCGGCGGTCGGCCGCGCAGGTACTCCAGGTCGACGGTCGCGCCGGTGGGGGCGATCACGTCCCGCACCACCTGAGCCACGATCTTGGGAGCCTGCTCCCAGGTGTCCCGGTCCATCACCCGCAGGGTGCCCGAGGCGCACGCCTCGGAGGGAATGACGTTGTAACGGGTGCCGGCCGAGGCGTGGCCGAACACCAGCAGCAGCCCGCTGTTGGCCGGCACCCGACGGCTGACCAGGGCCGGGACCTCGGTGACCAGCCGGCCGAGCGCGTCCACCAGGTCGACGGTCAGGTGCGGACGGGCGGTGTGCCCGCCCGGCCCGGAGAGCCGGACGGTGACGTTGTCGGCGGCCGCCGTGATCGGGCCGACGCGCAGGCCCACCTGGCCCACCGGCAGGTTCGGGTCGCAGTGCAGCGCGAAGATCTGCACCACGTCGTCCAGGCCGCCGGCCTCGATGACCTCCAACGAGCCGCAGGGCAGGATCTCCTCGGCCGGCTGGAAGATGAGCCGGACCCGGCCGTCCAGCTCGCCGAGGTCGGCGAGCTGGGCCAGCAGCATGCCGACGCCGAGCAGGATCGAGGTGTGCACGTCGTGGCCGCAGGCGTGGCAGACGCCCTCGACGGTGGAGCGGTACGGCACGTCCTTGGGGTCGTCGAGCGGCAGGGCGTCGATGTCGGCGCGCAGCGCGATGACCGGGCCGTCCGGACGACCGTTGACGTCACAGATCACGCCGTTGCCCTTGGGCAGCAGCCGAGGGCTCAGGCCGGCCAGGGAGAGTTCCCGGGCGATCAGGGCCGCCGTCTCGAACTCCGTACCGGACAACTCGGGGTGCGAGTGGAGGTGACGGCGCGTGGCGATGAGCCCGGGTACCCGTAGAGCGAGCAGGTGGTCCAGGTCGCGGGGCAGGGGCTGGGACCCGGGCGGGGCCTCCAGCCAGGACGACGCCAGCTGGCCGCCGGTGGGCAGCGTCAACGCACTCGTCACGTCGAATTCTCGATCACTAGAGATGGATGGATCATCGGGGACAGCAGACAGCCTAGCCCTCCGACGGTGACGCTGCGCAACCTCGTTACGGTGATGATCAGACCGCGTAGCGTCACGTCTGCCCTGCTGAGCGCGCTCGTCGAGGTGCGGGACCGCAGGTAGATCGCGTTCGAACGCCGCCATCCGCCCCCTCACCTCCTACAACGCGTAACCGACCCGGGCGGCCAGGAGTCGCGATACCACCCCTGGACCCACGCCCCGAATTGTCGCATTAGTCGGGGTGATGAACTGACACTCCGACAATAAGACGACCACGCTCCGCAACGGGCCGGACAAGGACGCTCACATAATCTCGCCGACGCCGACCGCACACCGTGTGCGTTCCGGCCCACCTGTCGGCGTACCCCCGGAGCCGGGCGGACACACCCTGAGGGCGGTCGCGTCAGACCCGGGCCGGTCGCTTTAGAACCGGTCCGTGGGTCGGTACTGCCCCCACACCTCGCGCAGCGTGCCGCAAACCTCGCCCACCGTGGCCCGGGCCCGCAGCGCCTCCCGCATCGGGTACAGCACGTTGTCCGAACCCTCGGCGGCGGCCCGCAGGTCGACCAGAGCCCGCGTCACCGCGTCGGCGTCCCGGCCGGCGCGCAGCCGGGCCAACCGCTCGGCCTGCGCCGCCTCGATCGTCGGGTCGACCCGCAACGGCTCGTACGGCTCCTCCTCGTCGACCGTGAACCGGTTGAGCCCCACCACCACCCGCTCGCTGGAGTCGATCTCCTGGGCGATCCGGTACGCGGACTGCTCGATCTCCCGCTTCTGGAACCCGGCCTCGATCGCGTCGACCGCCGAGCCGTGGTCGGCCACCCGCTCCATCAACTCCACGGCGGCGGCCTCGATCTCGGCGGTCATCGCCTCGACCACGTACGAGCCGGCGAACGGGTCGACGGTCGCGGTCAGGTCCGTCTCGTACGCCAGCACCTGCTGGGTGCGCAGCGCGAGCCGGGCCGCCTTCTCGGTGGGCAGCGCGATCGCCTCGTCGAAGCTGTTGGTGTGCAGCGACTGCGTGCCGCCGAGGACCGCGGCCAGGCCCTGCACCGCGACCCGGACCAGGTTCACCTCCGGCTGCTGAGCGGTGAGCTGCACACCAGCGGTCTGGGTGTGGAAACGCAGCATCATCGACTTCGGATCCCTGGCGCCGAAGTCGTCACGCATGAGCCGGGCCCAGATCCGCCGGGCGGCGCGGAACTTCGCCACCTCCTCCAACAGCGTGGTGCGGGCCACGAAGAAGAACGAGAGCCGGGGGCCGAAGTCGTCCACCGCGAGCCCCGCGGCCAGCGCCGCCCGCACGTACTCCACGCCGTTGGCCAGGGTGAACGCGATCTCCTGCGCGGGCGTCGCGCCGGCCTCGGCCATGTGGTAGCCGGAGATGGAGATCGTGTTCCACTTCGGCACCTCCTTGCGGCAGTACGCGAACGTGTCGGCCACCAGGCGCAGCGACGGCTTCGGCGGGAAGATGTACGTCCCCCGGGCGATGTACTCCTTGAGGATGTCGTTCTGGATGGTGCCGTTGAGCGCCGAGCCGGCGACCCCGTTCTCCTCCGCGACGAGCTGGTAGAGCAGCAGCAGCACCGAGCCGGGAGCGTTGATGGTCATCGATGTGGACACCCGGTCCAACGGGATGTCGGCGAAGAGCAGCCGCATGTCCTCGATGGAGTCGATGGCCACGCCGACCTTGCCGACCTCGCCGTGCGCGATCGGGTCGTCGGAGTCGTACCCCATCTGGGTCGGCAGGTCGAAGGCGACGGAGAGACCGGTCGTGCCCGCCCGCAACAGTTGGTGGTATCGCGCGTTGGACTCGGTGGCGGTGCCGAAGCCGGCGTACTGGCGCATGGTCCACGGACGGGAGGTGTACATCGTGGGGTACACCCCCCGGGTGTACGGGAACTCGCCCGGGCCGCCCAGCCGGGAGTCCAGGTCCTCCGGAAGGTCGGCCGCCGTGTAGACGCCCTTGATCGGATAACCAGACTCGCTTGACCGCCGTTCGCTCATCCTTCGGATGGTAGGTCGCCCCGGCTCATCCTCGGGTGAGGGATACCGCACAGTGCGTCCCGACCGGTCGACGGGAGGTGAACGGTCGGGCACGATCTGTCGACTTCGGTAAACGTCCGCCGCGTCGGCTTTCGCATCGGGCGTCGGAACCAGCAAGATAGGGGGGTTGTGTCCCAGCCCCCCTCGATTTCCCCCGGTGGCTTTTCTGTGACTCAGATCCCGACGTGGAGCGGCGGACAGGTAAGTCCCGCCAGCGGACGAGCAGCGCCCGGCACCACCATCGGTGACCGGTACTCGCTGCGGTCCGCGGTGGGCAACGGCGGCATGGGCACGGTGTGGCGTGCCACAGACACCCTGCTGCGCCGCGATGTGGCGGTGAAGGAGGTCGTCCTGCCCCCGGGCCTGGCGCCCAGCGACCGCGACGCCATGTACGAGCGGACGCTGCGCGAGGCCCGCGCCGCCGCCGCCATCCAGCATCCCGCCGTGGTGCAGGTGTACGACGTGGTCACCGAGGCCGGTCGGCCGTGGATCGTGATGGAGCTGCTGGACGCCCGCAGCCTCGCCGACATGGTCATCGAGGACGGCCCCGTCGCGCCCCGCGCGGTCGCCAAGATCGGCATCGCGCTGCTCGGCGCGCTGGAGGTCGCGCACGCCATCGGCGTCCTGCACCGCGACGTCAAGCCGGCCAACGTGCTGATCTGCTCCGACGGCCGCTGCGTGCTGACCGACTTCGGTGTCGCCCGGATGCCCACCGACGTGCAGCTCACCACGCCCGGCATGGTGCTCGGCTCCCCGCACTTCATCTCGCCCGAGCGGGCCATGGGCCAGGAGTTCGGTCCGCCGAGCGACCTCTTCTCGCTGGGTGTGACGCTCTACACGGCCGTCGAGGGGCGTCCGCCGTTCGACAAGGGCGACCCGATCGAGACGATGCACGCCGTCGTCGAGGACCCGCCGGCCCCGCCGCAGCGCAGCGGCCCGCTGACCCGGGTGCTGATGGGCCTGCTGGAGAAGGACCCGGCCCGCCGGCTGGATGTGCACACCTCCCGGGGCATGCTGCGGGAGCTGCTCGCCGGCCCGTTGGGCAGCACCGCCACCGCCGTGCACTCGGTCACCGACCCGTACGCCGTGGTGCCGGTGCAGCAGCGTCCGGCTCCCGTCCACCAGCCGGCCCAGCCGGAGTCGAAGTCGGACAACCAGATCGGTGGCCGGGCCATGCTCGCCCCGGAGGAGTCGCTGACCGACCGGTTGGCCGCGCTGCGCCGGGGCGAGCGTCCCCAGCCGGCCGGCGCGAGTGCCGCCGCCGCCCTCGACGAGACCAGCGCGGACGCGCTCGCCGGCCCGCTGCACACGCCCACCGGCGCGATGCCCGGCCCGGGTCGCCCTTCCGCCGGGCGCACCTACGGCGGTAGCGCGGACGCCACCCAGCGGGTGGACGCCGGGGCGCACCCCGACGCGACCCAGCGGGTCACCTACGGCAACCGGGCCGACGTCACCCAGCAGGTCGGCTACGGCGCGCCGGAAGCCACCCAGCGCATCGGCGGCACGTACGGCGGCGGCAACCAGTGGTCCGTCCCGGGCACCGGCCAGCCCTGGACGACGCCGCCCCCGGCCGCCGGCGGCGGCAGTGCCCTGGACAAGGTCCGCGCGACCGGTGGTCAACTCGTCACCACGGTGAAGGGCTGGCCGCGCAAGGTCCAGCTCGCTGCGGCCGGTGGTCTTGCCGT
Organism: Micromonospora sp. DT44; assembly: GCF_049841635.1. Classification (NCBI taxonomy): domain Bacteria; kingdom Bacillati; phylum Actinomycetota; class Actinomycetes; order Micromonosporales; family Micromonosporaceae; genus Micromonospora; species Micromonospora sp. DT44. The sequence continues at coordinate 13,002 of NZ_JBNCKS010000084.1, forward strand.
GCTGCTGCTGATCAGCATCGTGGCGCTGTCCAGCGGGGACGACCCGCCGCCGAGCACCCCGCAGGCGCAGCCGACCCCGTCCGCCCCGGCGGGCCCGGCCGTCGAGATGCAGGAGCACACGGCCCGCGGCATCCAGGTGATGGTGCCGAAGGGTTGGAAGAAGGCCACCGGCGGCTCTTACACCGACTACATCGACCCGGAGGACGACGGACGCAAGATCCGGATCCTCACCGAGAAGTGGACCGGGACGCCCACCCGCTGGGCGGAGAGCGCGCAGAACTTCCTCCGTACCAAGAGCACCAGCTGCAAGAAGCCGTACGAGCAGGTGGCCATCGCCGAGCAGCAGTTGGCGGGCAGCCCGGGCGTCGAATTCGAGTACACCTGCGGCTCCGGTGGCGAGATGCGCCACGGGGTGTGGCGCGCGGTCGTCAAGGACGGCAAGTCGTACTCGTTCTACCTCTCCGCCACCGAGGAAGCTTTCGCCGAGAGCAAGCCGATCTTCGACGAGATGGTGAAGACGTTCCAGCTCACCGGAAACGGCTGAGCCGGAGGGAACCGGCAGCGGTGATCCGCCGTCGTGCTATCAAGGGGCATGGCGGCGGACACCACTGACATCGACGACATTCGCGAACAGGCTCGGCGCTGGCTGGCCGACGATCCCGACCCGGCCAGCCGGGATGAGCTGACGGCGGTGCTCGACGGGCTGCCGGCGAGCGCCCCGGAGCTGGCCGACCGGTTCGCCGGCCCGCTGACCTTCGGCACGGCCGGCCTGCGTGGTCCGCTGCGCGCCGGCCCGAACGGCATGAACCTCGCCGTGGTCACGCAGGCCGCCGCCGGACTGATCACGTGGCTTGCGGCCCAGGGCGGCACCGGCCCGATGGTGATCGGGTACGACGCCCGGCACGGCTCCCGCCAATTCGCCGAACGCACCGCCCAGGTGGCGACCGGTGCCGGCCGACCGGCGCTGCTGCTCCCCCGCCCGCTGCCCACGCCGGTTCTCGCGTACGCGGTGCGCAAGCTGGGCGCGGTGGCCGGCGTGATGGTCACCGCCAGCCACAATCCACCCCAGGACAACGGCTACAAGGTCTACCTCGGCGCGGAACTGGGTGGTGAGCTGGGCGCCGGTGCGCAGATCGTGCCGCCGGCAGACGCCGGTATCGAGGCCGCCATCCGGGCGGTCGGCCCGCTGACCCAGGTGCCGCTGGGGAGGGCCGGCGAGGTGCTCGGTGACGACCTCGTCGCCGCGTACGTCGAGCGGGCCACCGCCGTGATCGACGCGGACGGGCCACGGGACCTGTCCGTGGCGTACACCCCTCTGCACGGGGTGGGCGCGGCGGTGCTCACCGCGGCGTTCGCACGGGCCGGTTTCCCGATCCCCGGCGTGGTGCCTGACCAGGCGGAGCCCGACCCGGCGTTCCCGACCGTCTCGTTCCCCAACCCGGAGGAGCCGGGGGCCGTCGACCGGCTGATCGCGCTGGCCGACTCCACCGGCGCGGACCTCGCCATCGCCAACGACCCGGACGCCGACCGCTGCGCGGTGGTCGTCCGGGACGACCGGCACGGCTGGCGGATGCTGCGCGGTGACGAGGTGGGCGTGCTGCTCGCCGACCACCTGATGCGACGCGGCGTGACCGGGCTGTACGCCACCACCATCGTCTCGTCGTCGCTGCTCCGGGCGATGTGCGCGGCGCGGGGCCTGCCCTACGACGAGACGCTGACGGGCTTCAAGTGGATCGTGCGGGCCGGCGGCGGGAGCGCGCCGCTGGTCTTCGGTTACGAGGAGGCGCTCGGTTACTGCGTCGCCCCGGAACACGTCCGGGACAAGGACGGCATCACGGCCGCGCTGACGGTGGCCGAGCTGGCCGCCGGCCTCAAGGCGCAGGGTCGGACGCTGACCGACCGGCTGGACGAGCTGGCCGCCGAGTTCGGCGTGCACCAGACCGACCAGCTCTCCGTACGGGTCGACGACCTGCGGGAGATCGCCGACGCGATGGCCCGGATCCGGACGGCCACCCCGGGCACGCTGCTGGGCCAGCCGGTCGACAGTGTCCGGGACCTGCTGCCCGAGTCGGACGTGGTGATCCTGCGTACCGCGACGGCCCGGGTGGTGATTCGCCCCTCGGGGACCGAGCCCAAGCTCAAGGCGTACCTCGAAGTGGTGGAGCCGGTGCCCGACGGCGATGTCGCCGCCGCCCGGAGCCGGGCCGGGGCAGCGGCCGCGCGGCTGCGCGCCGACGTCGCCGCCGCCCTCGGCATCTGACCGTGCCGAGGGCCGGTGGTCAGGCGCGCTTACCGAGTGCCTGGTCGACGGCGATGCCCAGGGCGGCGACGACCAGACCGACCGACGGGCGGACGACCGAGTCGTCGGTGCTCACCTGGCCGGAGAAGCCCGCCCCGGTGGCGATCTCCTCCAACCGCCGGCGGGCGGTGGCGGCCTCCTCGCCGCTGACCCCCAGCGCGGACTCCATCCGCAGCACGACGACCAGGGTGGCGAGGGCGGCGGTCCGCTCGTCCGGGGCGGCCGCGCCGGCCAGCGCCTCGGCGAGCCGCCGGCGGCTGTCCGCCTCGACCGAGGTGTCCACCACCGGGTAGCGGTGTACGTGGATGAAGCCCAATTCGGTCTCGTCGACATCGCGGACGACACCCTGGGCGCACAGGTCACCGAGGATCTTGTCGCGCAGGCCGTGGCGCAGGCGCTGCACCCACGACGCCGGGGTGTGCGGGGTGTCGGCGGCGATCCGGGCGAGCACCTCGTCGGTGACCGGCTCGCCGGTGGGCGTCGCGTCGATCACGGTCAACGACCCGTCGGCGAACGCGATCCGGCCGGCCAGTGCCAGCTCGACCAGCACCGCGGCGGCCATGCCCAGGTCCAGGCTGATCCGCGGCATGGTCGCCTTGCCGGTCGAGTCGTCGTAGGCGAGGAGCAGAAGCTCCTCGGCGAGCGCAACACCAGTCATGGCCGGAGACGGTAGCGGGTCCGCGCACCACCGCGCACGGACCCGCCGGACCCGGCACCGACCGGGTGTCACGCTCAGAACCGGGGCATGCCGCCGAACTGACGGTCGCCGGCGTCGCCGAGCCCGGGGACGATGAACATCTTGTCGTTGAGGCCCTCGTCTATCGAGGCGGTGACCAGGCGCAGCGGCAGGCCGGAGCGCTCCAGCCGCTCGATGCCGACCGGCGCGGCGAGCACGCAGAGCACGGTGATGTCGGTGCAGCCCCGATCGGCCAGCAACCGACAGGAGTGCTCCAGTGAGCCGCCGGTGGCGAGCATCGGGTCGAGCACCAGCACCGGCAGGCCGGCCAGGTCTCGGGGCAACGACTCCATGTAGGCGCGCGGCTCGTAGGTCTCCTCGTCGCGGGCCAGGCCGACGAAGCCCATCGAGGACTCGGGCAGCAGGCCGAGCGCGGCGTCCGCCATGCCCAGGCCGGCCCGCAGCACCGGCACCAGCAACGGCGGGTTCGCCAGCCGGGTGCCCTCGGTGCCGGTGACCGGCGTCTGCACCGGGTACCGCTCGACGGGGAAGGTGCGCGCCGCCTCGTACACCAGCATGGTGGTCAGTTCGTGCAGCGCCGCCCGGAACGTCGAGGAGTCGGTGCGCGCGTCCCGCATGGCGGTCAGCCGGGACTGGGCCAGCGGATGGTCAATGACGTGTACGTCCACGATCGCTCAACCTACCCGTCCGGTCGGCGTGCCGGTGGGAGTGCGGGCGGACCGGCGACCTCGCTCACGCCCGCAGCCGCCGTGACCAAGATCACTCGGCGGTTCCGTGCGTAGACTTCTCGGCATGACGGCGACAACGACGTCGGCCCGGTCGGACCTCTCCGAGCTGGGACGATCCGAGACCGCTCTGCGGACCTTCCTGCACGGCCTGCCCGGCGTGGACCAGGTGGGCGCGGAGCAACGGGCGGCACAGCTCGGCACCCGCTCCATCAAGACCACCGCCAAGGCCCAGGCGATCGACCTGGCGATCCGCATGGTCGACCTGACCACCCTCGAGGGCGCGGACACCCCGGGCAAGGTGCGCGCGCTGGCCGCGAAGGCGCTGCGCCCGGACCCGGCCGACCTGTCGTGCCCGCACGTCGGCGCGGTGTGCGTCTACCCGGCGATGGTCCCGTACGTCGCCGAGGTGCTGCGCGGGTCTGGTGCCGGGTCCGGGCGGCCATCCGGCGAACCGGGACATCCGGGCGGCGCCGCGCCGGCCGGACTTGGCATTGTGCACCTGGCCAGCGTGGCGACGGCCTTCCCGTCCGGTCAGGCGCCACTGGAGATCAAGCTCGCCGACGTCCGGGCCGCCGTCGAGGCCGGCGCCGACGAGATCGACATGGTGATCAACCGCGGCGCGTTCCTGGCCGGGCGGTACCAGGAGGTCTACGACGAGATCGTGGCCACCAAGGAAGCCTGCGGGGACGCCCACCTCAAGGTGATCCTGGAGACCGGCGAGTTGGCCACCTACGACAACGTCCGCCGGGCGTCCTGGCTGGCCATGCTGGCCGGCGGCGACTTCATCAAGACGTCCACCGGCAAGGTCCCGGTCGCGGCGACGCTGCCGGTGACCCTGGTCATGCTGGAGGCCGTCCGCGACTTCCGCGCGGCCACCGGCCGGCAGGTGGGCGTGAAACCGGCCGGCGGCATCAAGACCACCAAGGACGCGATCAAGTACCTGGTGATGGTCAACGAGACCGTCGGCCCGGACTGGCTCGACCCGGACTGGTTCCGCTTCGGCGCGTCCAGCCTGCTCAATGACCTGCTGATGCAGCGCACCAAGCTGACGACCGGTACCTACTCCGGTCCCGACTACTTCACCCTGGACTGATAGCCGATGTTCGAATACGCCCCCGCCCCCGAGTCCCGCTCGGTGGTGGACCTCAAGCCCTCGTACGGGCTGTTCATCGACGGCACGTTCGTCGACCCGACCAGCGGCGGCAGCTTCAAGTCGATCAACCCCGCCTCCGAGGAGGTGCTGGCCGAGGTCGCCGAGGCCGACGCCGAGGACGTGGAGCGTGCGGTCCGCGCCGCCCGTAAGGCGTACGACAAGGTCTGGGGTCCGATGTCCGGCCGCGACCGGGCGAAGTACCTGTTCCGGATCGCCCGGCTCATCCAGGAGCGCTCCCGCGAGCTGGCCGTGCTGGAGTCGCTGGACAACGGCAAGCCGATCAAGGAGTCCCGCGACGTCGACCTGCCGCTGGTCGCCGCGCACTTCTTCTACTACGCCGGCTGGGCCGACAAGCTGGAGCACGCCGGGTTCGGCTCGAACCCGCAGCCGATCGGGGTGGCCGCCCAGGTCATCCCGTGGAACTTCCCGCTGCTGATGCTGGCCTGGAAGATCGCCCCGGCGCTGGCGGCGGGCAACACGGTGGTACTCAAGCCCGCCGAGACCACCCCGCTGACCGCCCTGCTGTTCGCCGAGATCTGCCAGCAGGCCGACCTGCCGGCCGGCGTGGTCAACATCGTCACCGGCGCCGGCGACACCGGCCGCGCGCTGGTCGAGCACCCCGGCGTGGACAAGGTCGCCTTCACCGGCTCGACCGAGGTCGGCCGGGCCATCGCCCGGTCGGTCGCCGGCACCCGCAAGAAGCTGACCCTGGAGCTGGGCGGCAAGGCCGCCAACATCGTCTTCGACGACGCCCCCATCGACCAGGCCGTCGAAGGCATCGTCAACGGCATCTTCTTCAACCAGGGGCACGTCTGCTGCGCCGGCTCGCGCCTCCTCGTCCAGGAGAACGTCGCCGACCGCGTGCTGGAGTCGCTCAAGCGGCGGATGGCCCAGCTCCGCGTCGGCGACCCGCTGGACAAGAACACCGACGTCGGGGCCATCAACTCGGCCGCCCAGTTGGAGCGGATCCGCGAGCTGTCCGACGCCGGTTCCGCCGAGGGCGCCGAACGCTGGTCGACGCCGTGCGAGCTGCCCGACCGGGGCTTCTGGTTCGCGCCCACCATCTTCACGGGCGTCACCCAGGCACACCGCATCGCCCGCGAGGAGATCTTCGGGCCGGTGCTGTCGGTGCTCACCTTCCGCACGCCGGCCGAGGCCGTGGAGAAGGCCAACAACACGCCGTACGGGCTGTCGGCCGGGATCTGGACCGACAAGGGCTCCCGCATCCTGTGGATGGCCGACCGGCTGCGCGCCGGCGTGGTCTGGGCCAACACGTTCAACAAGTTCGACCCCACCTCGCCGTTCGGCGGCTACAAGGAGTCGGGCTACGGTCGCGAGGGCGGCCGGCACGGGCTGGAGGGGTACCTCAATGTCTGAGCGGGTCGCGGTACGCAAGACGTACAAGCTCTTCATCGGCGGGAAGTTCCCGCGCAGCGAGTCGGGACGGTCGTATCTCGTGCAGTCCTCGAATGTGTCACTGGCCTCCCGCAAGGACGCCCGGGACGCGGTGGTCGCCGCCCGCGCCGCCGTGAAGGGCTGGGCCGGCGCGACCGCGTACAACCGGGGTCAGATCCTCTACCGGGCCGCCGAGATGCTGGAGGGTCGCCGCGAGCAGTTCGTCGCCCTGGGCATCGGAGGCGACGAGGTGGACGCGGCCGTGGACCGCTGGGTCTGGTACGCCGGCTGGGCCGACAAGCTCGCCCAGGTGTACGGCGGCGCGAACCCGGTCGCCGGCCCCTACTTCAACCTCTCCGCGCCCGAGCCGACCGGCGTCGTCGCCGTGGTCGCCCCGGAACGTCCGGCGCTGCTGGGCCTGGTCAGCGTGATCGCCCCGGCGATCGTCACCGGCAACACGGTGGTCGTGGCGGCGTCGCCGTCCGAACCGCTGGCGGCGGTGACGCTGGCCGAGGTGCTGGCGACGTCCGACCTGCCCGGCGGCGTGGTCAACATCCTGACCGGCGCGATCACCGAAACCGCGCCCACGTTGGCCTCGCACCTGGACGTCAACGCGATCGACCTGACCGGGGTGAGCGACGCGTCGCTCGCCACCGAGCTGGAGGTCAAGGCGGCCGAGAACCTGAAGCGGGTGCTCCGGCCGGCCCCGGCCGACCACGACTGGACGGCCGACCCCGGGGTGACCCGGATGACGACCCTGCTGGAGACGAAGACGGTGTGGCACCCCAAGGGGGTGTGATCTGGCGGTTCGGCCTTGGGGGTTTTCCGGGGGGAGCCCGCCCACTCCGGGCGGTCAGGCTTGATCCCTGCGTGGGCGGGCTCCCCCCGGAAAACCTGACGTGGGCCACGCCCGTCGGGTGGGTCAGCTTGCGGGTCCCGCCCGACGTTGGGTTGCTGGTCGGCGGGTCCGCCCGACGTTGGGTCGGCGGGGTCTGCCGACGTTGGGTTGGCGGTCGGCGGGGTCTGCCGACGTTGGGTTGGCGGTCGGCGGGGTCTGCCGACGTTGGGTTGGCGGTCGGCGGGGGTCCCGCGTCGCGACGCGTCAAGATCTGCGCAGCTTCGGGGATGTTGCTGCTTCCAGAGCGCTGGAGGCAGCAACATCCCTGTTCTTGTGCGGATCCTGGGTGCTCCTAGGCCCGGGGTGAGCTGGGGGTCTACTACCGGGGGTAGGATTGGGTTGTGACTCGGCTGGGCGATCTTGAGCGTGCGGTGATGGACGTGCTGTGGGACGTGGTCCCGGGCACGTCGGACGGTGTGACCGTGCGCGAGGTCGCCGACGCGCTCGACGGCCGCGAACTGGCGTACACGACGGTGATGACCGTCCTCGACCGGCTCGCCGGCAAGGGCATGGTGCAGCGGGAGCGGGAGGGCCGCGCCTGGCGGTACCGGCCGGCGGCCAGCCGCGAGGCGCACATCGCCCAGCTCATGCTCGACGCCCTCGACCTGGGCGGCAGCCGGGACGCGGCGCTGGTGCGCTTCGCCCGCTCGGTGACCGGCACCGAGGCCGAGGTGCTGCGGGCAGCCCTCGGCAGCGAGGCCGGGCTGACCGGGCCGGGTGCGACCGGCAGCGAGGCCGGGCTGACCGACCGCGTGGATCCGCCGGCGGGCCGACGGCCGGCCGACGAGACAGCGGAGCGGTAGGCCCGCCATGGCCTATGCCGTGCACTTCGCCGCCACTATGCTGGCCTGCTATCTGACCGCGCAGGTGCTGGCCCGTTCCACCTGGACGTGGCGTAGTCCGCGGGTGGCGATCGTCTGCTGGCAGGCCGTCGGGTTGGCGTTGGGCCTCTCCGCGATGGGGCTGCCGATGGCGCTCGGGCTGGCCGCGTACGACCGGCCCACCGGGAGCGCCCTGCTCGCCCTGAGCAGCGATCTCGCCCACGGCAGCCTGCCGATCGGTGTGACGGCGCTGCACCTCGCCGGCGTCGGGGTGGGCTTCGGCATCGGCGCGGTGCTCGTCACCACGACCGTCCGCAGCATCCACGGCACGATCCGCGCCCAGCGCCGGCACCGGGACCTGCTCACCCTGGTGGCCCGGGACGACCCGGCCGCCCCGGGTGCGCTCGTCCTGGATCATCCGAGCGCCGCCGCGTACTGCCTGCCCGGGGTGAAGCCGCAGGTGGTGGTCAGTGCGGGCACGCTGAGCCTGCTGGATCGGGCCGAGCTGGCCGCCGTGCTCTCGCACGAACGCGCCCACGCCCACGAACGGCACGACCTGGTGCTGCTGCCGTTCACCGCGCTCTGCCGGGCGCTGCCGTGGTTCGGCTGGGTCCGTGACGCGCACGAGCGGGTCGCCCTGCTGGTCGAGATGCGCGCCGACGACAAGGCCCGCGAGCTGCACGCCGAGGCCCCGCTGGCGGGTGCGCTGCGTCGCTTCGCGGCCGCCGGGCACCGGGTCACTCCGGCCGGCGCGCTGGGCCTGGGCGACCGCGATCTCGACGTACGCGTCCAGCGCCTCCTGGTCACCGACCGGCCGCCCCGCGCCCTCGGCGCCACGGCCCTCGCGGTCGCCGCGATCCTGGTCTCCCTCCCGGTCACCCTCTTCCTGACCTAACTCGAAAATCGAACCGTGCGTAGACACGCGGCAGCATCCCGCGTCGCGAAGCGGCGTGGGATGGGTTGTGGT
>NZ_JBNCKS010000085.1:0-20692 GCF_049841635.1 Micromonospora sp. DT44
ACTGGCACACCGGCCAACCGGTCATGCGATCCCTGACCGCCTACGACCACTGACCCCTTGGAATCGATCATCTAGAGATGCCGGCGGAAACTTTCGACCTGCCGGAGTGCACGAGGACGGCGTGACAGACTGTTGGCTGCCCTCGGCCGTCGACACCAGCCCCTTCACGTTCGGCCGCGCCAGGCACGAGGCGGCGGGTGGAAGGGGGCGAGAATGCAGCCGACCTGGCTCGTGGCGATCTCCTGGGCCTCGCTCGCCGTCGGCGTCGTCAGCGTCGCGGTCGTCCTCGCCGACACCTATCTGTACGGGCACCGTCAGCCGGCCAGGGTCATGGAGATCGTCTGGCTGGTGACCGTCCTCTACGTCGGCCCGGCGGCCGTCCGCCTCTACTGGAACTGGGGCCGGCCCGAGGCGCTCACGCCTTCGCCGCGGACGGATCGGCCCCACCGGGGCATCATCGTGACTCAGGTGTCCCGTTGTGGCGCGCACTGCGCTCTCGGCTTCGTCTTCGCCGAGGTCGCCCTGTACGGATTCGATCTCCCCCGCAGCGCGCTGTGGATCGGCTACGCGGGCGACTATCTGGCAGCGGTGACGATCGCTGTTCTCTTCCGGCTCTTCGAGGACCCCCGTCGCGGCCTCGCGCAGGTCTGGCGCGCGCTGACGACCGTCGTGAAGGTGGAACTGGTGACCATCACCGCGTTCGAGGCGGCGCTGTTCGTATGGCTGACGTTGGCGCACCACATGGTCTTTCCGGAGCCACCCCTGCGGCCCGACAGCCCCACGTTCTGGTTCGCCGGGCAGATCGGGCTGATCGCCGGCTTCATCACGGCCTGGCCCGCCGCTTCCTGGCAGGTCGGCCGTGGGCTGAGCGTCGCGCCCCGCTGACCTCGTGGGCGGCACGGTGGCGGGGCTGGTGCGCTCGACCTCGCGCCACCAGGCCCGGTAGGCGACGACAGTGTCCGGTAACGGCGGCGCCGCTACCGGATCACCTGCCTCGCGGGCACGGTCACGCCGCGGCGGCTGCCGGACCGACCGGGAACCGCACGCCGGTGAGGTCTTCCGAGACGGCCCACAGGCGCTGCTGCACGGTCACGTCGTGGGAGTCGGGGCTGGACGCGACCAGCTTCGGGTGGCCGCGCGTCTCACCGAGGCCATCGGGGCCGTAGTACTGCCCGCCGAGGACGGACGGATCGGTCGCGGCGCGCAGGGTCGGCAGCGCGCCTGCCGCGGCGGGCTGGGTGATCACCGGGGCGAGCAGGGTGATCGGCGCGCGGACGAGCGCCGGGGAGTTGCGGACCAGTTCGGTGTCGGAGAGGCCCGGGTGCGCGGCCACCGCGACGGTGGTGCCGTGTGGGGCGAGCCGGCGCTGCAGTTCGTAGGTGAACATCAGGTTGGCGAGCTTCGACTGGCCGTAGGCGGCGACCCGGCTGTACGACCGCTCCCACTGCAGGTCGTCGAAGTGGATCGCGGCACGGATCCGGTGGCCGACGCTGCTGACCGTGACCACCCGGGACCCGGGCACCGGCAGCAGCAGATCGAGCAGCAGGCCGGTGAACGCGAAGTGACCCAGGTGGTTGGTGCCGAACTGCATCTCGAAGCCGTCGCGGGTGGTCTGCTTCGGCGTGTACATGACGCCGGCATTGTTGATGAGCAGGTCGATCCGCGGGTGGGTGGCGTGCAGCCCGGCCGCGGCGGCGCGTACAGACTCCAGCGAGGTCAGATCCAGTTCCTGTACGGAGACGTCGCCACTCATCCGGGCGGCGGCGCGCTTGCCCTTCTCGGTGTCGCGTACGGCCAGCACGACCGAGGCCCCGCGTTCGGCGAGGAGCCGGGCGGTCTCGAAGCCCAGGCCGGTGTTGGCGCCGGTGACCACGGCCACCCGGCCGTGCTGGCGCGGAATCTGCTGCTCGGTCCACTTCATCTCAGGCTCCTAAGGTACCGCCGGTAAGTTATGCCCGAAACGTTAATGTACCGCCGGTACACTGTCAAGGGACCGGCGGTACCTAAGTTAGGGTTGACGCATGACGTTCCAGCGGGCGCGCAGCGAGGAGCAGCGTGCGGCCCGTCGCCAGGCGATCCTGGAGACGACCTCGGCGATGCTCGACGAGATGCCGGTGGCCGACGTGACCCTCAACGAGCTGAGCCGGCGGGTCGGCCTGGCCAAGACGGCGGTGCTGCGCTATTTCGAGTCCCGCGAGGCGGTGCTGCTCGACCTCCTCGACGACCGGACGACGACCTGGCTGGCCGAGCTGGAGCAGGAGTTGGCCCGGGGCGTCGAGCCGAGCCGATCCGCGTCGGAGCGGGCCGAGCAGGTGGCCGACGTGCTCAGCCGGTCGCTGGCCACCGAGACGGTGCTCTGTGATCTCTTCGGCGCGCAGGGCGGGGTGCTCGAACACAACGTCTCGGTCGAGGCGGCCCGCCGGCACAAGCGAGCCTCGCTGGCCAACCTCGCGGCGATGGCCGGCCTCATCCAGCGACACCTGCCCGAGGTCGGCGACCGCGCCGACCTGTTCTGCCTTCAGGTCCTTATCGTGGCGGGGGCGCTCTCCGCCTACAGCACGCCGCCGCCGAGCCTGCTCGCCGTCTACGAGTCCGAGCCCACGCTCGCGGTCTACCACATCGACCCGCAAACAGCCCTGCGCATCGCGATCATCACGCAGCTCGTGGGCGTCCTGCCGCGCGCCTGACTCCGACCCACCCCGGGCGTTCCGGGGCTGAGCCGCGCGATATTCGATGGTGCTGGGGCTTCGTCCGGTCTATCGTGGCCCGCCGTGCTGTCAAACGAAGAGATCATCGGACGGGCCCTGGATCGGGTCGAGGCCGGGTACGTCTTTCCGGCGAAGGTCCCGGACATCGACGCCACGATCCGGCGTCGTCTCGCGGCGGGTGAGTACGACAACCTGGACGGACCGGCGCTCTGCGAGACGGTGACCGCCCACCTTCAGCAGGCGTGCCCGGACAGGCATCTGCGGCTGCTGTGGTCGGACCAGCCGCAGTCGCTGGATCCAGCGGACGAGGACGGGGGCAGGGCGGCGTTTCTCGCGCTGCTCCGGACGGAGAACCAGGGCCTCCGCCGGGTCGAGCAGGTGGACGGCAAGGTCGGGCTCATCGACGTGCGGCGCATCGCGTACGCCGACGAGGGGGCCAGCGTGATCGGTGCGGCCATGCAACTGGTCGCCCTCAGCTCGGCACTCATCCTGGACCTGCGCGCGTGCTCCGGCGGAGCGCCGGAGGGAGCCGCGATGTGGTGCAGCTACTTCTTCCGCGACGACCAGGTGCACCTCAACGACTTCTACGAGCGTTCCACCGGCGCCACCCGCCAGTTCTGGACCGTCGCGCACCTTCCCGCGCCGCGCTACCTGGACCGCCCGGTCTTCGTGCTCACCAGCGCGACGACGTTCTCCGGGGGCGAGGACGTCGCCTACACCCTCCAGGCGCACGGTCGAGCCGTCGTCGTCGGTGAGACGACACGGGGCGGCGCCCATCCGACGGCCCGCCACGCGGTCACCGAACACATCCTGGTGACCGTCCCGACCGCCCGAACCATCAACAGCGTCACCGGGACCAACTGGGAGGGCGTCGGAGTGGTCCCCGACGTACCCGTGCCGGCCGAGCAGGCACTCGACACGGCGCTCAAGGCCATCGCGGACGCCTAGGGCACGCGGTCGAGATCGGATGCCGTCATGCCGGGGACCTGTCGTACCTCCTCGACCTCGTACCAGGCCGCCGATGGCAGTGAGCTGCCCCTGTTGGTCTTCGAGCCCGGCGACGGCGTACCGGCGCGCGCTGGCATCGTCCTGTTCCATGGCGGCGCGCTGCGCGGCGGATCACCCGACGGGCTCGCGCCGCACTGCCGGGCACTGGCGTCGCGGGGGATCCTCGCGGTGTCGGCCGCGTACCGGCTGCTCGGTCACGGCGCGACAAGCATCGACGACTGCCTCGCCGACGTGCGGCGCGCGGTCGCGCAGTTCGGCCGACTGGCGGCGTCGCGTGGGCTCGCGGCGTCGCAGCTGGCCTCGGGTGGCAGCTCGGCCGGCGCTCACCTGGCGATGCTGGCGGCCCTGACGCCGTCCCGCGCGGCACCGGAGCCCGGTGTCGCGGCCGTGGTGGCCCTGAACCCGGCGGGACTCAACCTGGGCGTCCGCACGCCCGACGCGCAGCGCCGCCTGGAACGGCAGGTTGGCCTCGACGCGGGCAGGTTGATCGAGTATTCGCTGATCGGGTGGGTCCGGCCGGGCAATCCGCCGACGCAGATCCACCACGGCACCCGCGACGAGGTCGAGCCGATCGACTGCGCGCGGCGCTTCCGCGACGCGATGGCGCGAGCCGGCAACGAGTGCGCCCTCCTCGAGTACGAGGAAGCCGAGCACGGATTCCACTACCCCGGCGACGGTGGGCACTTCGACGACGTCATCGACGCCACGACGGTGTTCCTCCTCGGCCGGATGGCGATGCCCTGAACTTACCGATGAGCCATCCCCGTCGTAGGACGACACGTAGGTCAGACACAGACCTCCATGGTGGGCCGCGCGACGGTCAGCTCCATCGGGGTGTTCGCAGCGCCGGGCACCTTTCCACGCTGAGACCACCCTAAATCAATAAAATTAAGTTCCGACTCTTGGAAGTTTAGGATTCTTAAGCTACAACTTTAAGCATGACAGAGCAGGCGATGGACTGGCAGGAACTGACCAGCCTGACGCGGGGGCAGCCGTTCGTCGTCGAGCGAGTGCGCCTCGCCAGCAACGGCGTCGCGATCGAGGGCGCGTTCGAGCTACCGCAACTGGCGCAGCTCAACGTCGAGGACCAGGTCTTCGTCACGGCGTTCGTGCGCTGCCACGGTTCGATCAAGGAGATGGAACGCATCTTCGGCGTGAGCTACCCGACGATCAAGTCACGGCTCAACCGGATCACGCAGATGCTCGACTTCGTCGAGACCGATCCCGCGCCGTCCCGGGCCGACATCATCGACCGGTTGCGCCGCGGTGAGATCACCGCACAGCAGGCGCTGGCCGAGTTGGACGGCCGCTCATGATGCCCCAGCTGGTGACCGTCAGGGTCAATCGCCCGGCCCGCCGACCCGTCCGTCTCTGGGTTCCGGTGCTCCCCGTGGCGCTCGTACTCCTTCCGGTTCTGGTCCTGGTCGTTCTCGCGGCGATCGTGGCCTGCCTCGTGTTCCGCATCCGTGTGATGCGGGCGCTCGGTGCCGGCTGGCGCGTCGTCTCCGCGCTGCCCGGCGCCCGCTTCGACATCGAGCAGGGCCGCCTGGCCGTGCTCGTGGCCATCCGATAGGAGAGGTTCGATGACCGAACAACGCAAGGACATCCTCGATATGCTGGCCGCCGGCAAGATCACGGCCGAGGAAGCGGAGCAGCTCATCGCCGCCCTCGAACGGGACCAGGCACCGGCGGTGGCAGGTTCCGACGCCCGGCCAAAGGGAAAGGTGAAGTACCTGCGGGTGGTGGTGGACGCCACCGACAACGGCGAGCCGTCGCGGGTCAACGTGCGGGTGCCGCTGCAACTGCTGCGGGCCGGCGTACGGCTGGCGGCGCTGGTGCCGCCGCAGGCGCTGGTCAAGGCCAACGCATCGCTCAGCGACTCGGGTGTGCCGATCGACCTGACGCAGCTCAAGCCCGAGCAGTTGGAGGCGCTCGTCGAGCACCTCGACGACATGACCGTGGAGGTGGACTCCCCCGATGCCACCGTGCGGGTCTTCTGCGAGTAGCCGCCGTCCCGCGGGACGGCCCCCTCGAGAGGGTGCTGCAACACCCTCCCGAGGCTGCGCCCGCCGCAGCAGAACGCAGGTGAATTGCCAACCTGAAGTCTAGCCACTACCCAACGACCAGCGAAGGGACCACTCGGGCGAGTGGTCCCTTCGTACTGTGCCGGCCAGGCACCGCCGCGAACCCGGGCAGCGAGCCCCGCCGGTCAGCAGTTGCGCAGGCAGCGCACGAAAAGGTGGGTACGACCGTCGCCCGGGTTCACGCCCAGGTCCGTCGCGGTGGAGATGAAGACGATCCGGCTTCCGTTGGCCGAGGTGACTCCGTCGAAGCTCTCGCCGTTACCGGTCGCCCCGGCGGCGGTGGTGCTCACCGCCGTCGTCCGGCCGGTGTTGAGGTCGCGCACGAAGACGTCGCTGTAGCTGCCGTTGCCGTCGCGTGGGGCGAGGTCGGAGGCTTGGGAGTAGAACGACACAAAACGACCGCCAGCGGCCAGTTGGCCGGAGATGCTGTGGCTGTTGCCCGCGCCCGTGCCTGCGCGGTTGGCGCTGACCAGGACGGTGGTGTCGGCGATCAGGTCACGGACGTAGATGTCACTGGTCGTGTTGGTGTCCGCCGCCACGAACGGCTCGTACGACTCCCACGACACCTTCGTGCCGTCCTTGCTGATGCTCGGGTTCACCCCGCCGGGGAACCCGCCCTCGGTGCTGGGCAGGTTGGCCCGGACGGTCACGCCGGACGAGAGGTCGTGCACGAAGATGCCGGTGCTCGTCCCGCCGTCGCCGATCCAGTCGCCGGACCCGCTGAACACCACCCGCCGTCCGTTGCCCGACACGACGGCCTCGTACGCCGGGAGATCCGAGCCGCCGTCGGCCTGCAGGCTGACCCGGGTGGTCCTGCCGAGCACCGAGTCGTGCAGGTACACCACCTGCCCGTAGAGCCAGCGACCCTGGTCGTCCAGGTCGCCGCTGTAGGAGGTGACGATGAAGGTGGTGAAACGACCGTTGTCGGAGATGGTGGCACCGCTGCTGCTGCCCCGGATCTCCCGGCCACCCGCGAACGTGCTGACCCGAGTGGTGGAACCGGTCTGGCGGTCGTGCACGAAGACGTCACGTTCGTTGTTGGTGTCGCCGGGCACGAGGTTCGACGCGTACGACGTGAAGACCACGTACCGGCCGTTGCCGGAGATGGCCGCCGTGTACTCGATCCCGTCGTTGGCCGGCTGACCGTTCAGGCCGCCGCTGACCAGGGTGGTAACGCCGGTCTCCGTGTCGCGGACGAAGACGTCCGCGCTGTCGTTGGTGTCGCCCGGGACGAGGTTGTACGAGGTGGAGGCGAAGGCGACGTACCGGCCGTCGTCGGAGATGTCGGAGCCACCGACACCGCCGTTGCCGGGAGTGCCGTCGGGTGCCACGTCGACCAGTGCGAGCGCCCCGACCTCGGCCGCCGAGGCGGGCACGGGCATCAGGAGCATCGTGGTCACGCCGGTGACCGCCGCGAGGGCACGGACTGTCCGAAGGGTACGCATGAACGCGGAGCCTAGCGAGGCAACACCGTCCGTGATGCCCCGCAACGGCACGTGCGGGACATCGGGGGTGCGGGAGCTGTCCTACAGTCGACGGCACGGTCGACGGAGGGACCATCGTGGACGAGAACGACAGGACGACATTCCGCACGTCGGCCCGCCTCACGTTCGTGTTCATGCTGCTGATGGGTCTGTTGGCCTGGGTTCTCGTCCAGGCTGTGCTGGCACTCATCGCTGGACGGTTGGCAGCCGACTACACGAACCTCGCTGTCACAGGTGTCATCTACGCCGTCGGCTTCAGCGTCTTCACGGTTCTGTTTCACCGGAAGACCTGGTCATCGGTCGACGTCACCGGCCCGGCACTGGGGCTCGTCGAGAAGGGGCGATCGGCCTTCCTCCCGTGGCAGACGATCCAGTCGGCGACGATTCGCCGTCCGGGCCCGTTCGCCGTCCTCCAGGTGGCGCTGCGCCCGGGAGCGGTCGCACCGCCCGCCACGACGCTTCGTCCACGGATCCGTGCCGGTCAGCCGGTCTACACGGTCAACGTCGGTCTGGTCCGGCCCGGGATCGGCGTCCTGCGTACCGAACTCGCCCGCCACCTGCCACCGGTCGCGGCGTCGGAACGCAGTGCGCCCGCTGAATGAAACTGCCGTCGCCGGGTGACGGGCACTCACCCGTGCTCGCGCACCTGCTGCGCCCTCACGCGGCCGCAGGCCCGATCACGACTCGCGCTTGGCTTTGGTACGCCGGGGCCGCCGACGAGGGGTGTCGTCGCCGCCGGCAAGCCGGGTGAAGGTCAGCATGTTGGCCAGCGCCACGGCGACGATCGCGAGGCCGACCTGGATCGCAAGCACGATCCAGTCCCAGCGCAGCACCCACACCTTCACGCCGGCGTCGTCGTCGACGTGCAGGGCCCGGGCGACCACGGTGCCCAGCACCGCCGAGCCGACGCCGAGAACGAACGTGGCGAAGATGCCGATCCGCTGCCTCCCCGGCAGGATGAGCCGGCCGAGCAGGCCGACGAGGGCGCCGATGAGCACCGCGCCGAGATATCCGGCTACCAACATTGCTGTCTCTCCCCTTCCAGCAGCGTCGGGATACATGCCCGGATCTCACGTTCGCGGAAACCCGACCCCCGATAGGCTGACGGGCCTCTCGCCCGTGACCGAAGGACGCACATGGCCCGCCCGTACCGCCCCGGACCGAAGCAGTTCGTCTTCACCGTCGGTGACGGCACCGCGCACCAGGTCTCGGTGGGTGACCCGCAGGAGGCCTACGTGGCGTTCTCCGCGTTCTTCCGGGGCCGCGAGTCCGACACGTACACGATCAGGGACGAACCGGCGCGGCAGACTCTGGTGCTCATGCCCCACCTCGGGGTGATCTCCCGGATCGAGGAGGCGGACCCGCCCCGGTCGGCACACCTGCGGGTCGACCGGCCCAACCGCTATCTCCCGAGCGCGATGCTGTTCTTCGAGAACGGCTATCGCGGCCTCGACCACTTCGGCCAGTGGTTCGCCGACCTCGCCGACCTCGCCGCAGCACCGGAGACCCGCGGCACCGCCCGCGCCGCCACGACCACGACGGAAGCGGCGGCGCTCGGAGAGGTCGCCCGGATCTGGGCGGACTCGGGCTACGTCGACCCCAGCGACCAGTACTACGTCTTCTTCGACGCGCACGACGTCGACGACGACCGCGCCGAGCGGGCCGCCCTGCTTCCACTGATCGAATTCCTCGGCCTCGAACGGGTCGACGCCCCGGCCCAGGCCGCCGGGGGCGAGGTCTGGGTGCGCACCGACCCACGCCTCGTCGCCGAATGCGAACGGTGGTCGTGAACGGTCAGCGCGACCAGCGTCGCCCGGTCAGCGGCGTAGGCAGAAGGGATGGCCGGCCGGGTCGCGCAGGACGCGGAAGCGGTCCGGCGCGAACTGCTGCTCTTCTTTGACGGCTCCGAGTTCGATCGCCCGGGCCTCAGCGTCGTCGAGGCTGGCGGGGTCATCGGCGGCCAGGTCGAAGTGGATCTGCTGCGACCGCTCGCCTGAGGGCCAGGTCGGCGGCCGGTAGTCGTCGACGCGAACGGCGCCGAGGAACAGCGGCCCCGCCTTGACCGCACAGAAGTCCGGTGTCTGGACCGCGACCTCACCGTCGAGCATGGCGGCCCAGAAGCGGGCCAGGTCGGCCGGGTCGGGGCAATCCAGGTTGATCGCGGCGATGTGAGCTACCGGCAAGGCTCCTCCAGAGGACGGGACGCAGATCGACCCTAACACCCAAAATGACGTTTCACTCTTTTACTCGGCCATCTCAGCAAGGCCGCCGTCCGGCACTCCCCGGCGCGGTGATCATGAAGTTATTGCCACTGTCATCGGCGTGTCGAGGCAACAACTTCATGATCACCAGGGCTGGGCGCCGCCGTCCGGACGCCGGACGATCGTTCGCGGGCCGGGAGCGATCGAGGCGCATCGGGCCCGCCTAGTCGTTGATGATCGCCATCAACGCCGCGGCGTAGGGTGCGGGGTCCACGTCGCCGCGGACCGCCAGTTGCAGGCTATAACTGACGGACAGAGCCACGAACGCTTCGGCGATTTGTCCGGCTCGCGGGCGCTGACGGTCGGGCACCAGCTCGGCGATCGCGGCCCGCATGGCGGAGAGCTGTCTCTGCACAACGGCCGCCAGCAGCGGCGACACCGCCGCCTCGGCGTAGATCTGAGCGACCAACCGGGCGTGGTGGGCGTCCCGGGCCTGGGTACGCACATGCTGAAGGAAACCCCCCACCGCCTCGGCGGTGAGCGCCCTCGGCAGCGCGTCGGTCCCCTGCTCGCAGACCGCGACGACGATCTCGTCCTTGCTCGTGAAGTACCGGTAGATGGCTCCGTTGGAGAGCCCTGACTCGGAGACGATGTCGGCCATCGACGTGTGGGCGAAGCCGTGGCTGGCGAATCGGGCGCGGGCGGCGTCCACGATCTGCTGGCGGCGAGAGTCGAGATGGGCTTGACTGACCCTGGGCATAAAGAGTGACCCCTCGTTTTCTTGCTACTGTCGAGAGCGTACCTCCTCGCACCGGAACTCAGTAGCCCGCCATGCGCTACCAGACCTTTGGCCGCCTGACCGGACTGCGCGTGTCGCAGTACGCGCTCGGAACAGCGAACTTCAGCACCTCGGACGCCGGCGCCGGCCCGGCGGCCTCGCGACTATCTGACGACGCCGCCGGGGCCGACGCGGCGAACTTCCGGGAGCCACCGGTCCTTGCGAAGCAGGAGGGTCACGGCCTCTCCGTCGGCCGTGCCGAAGGTGCCGTCGGTGGGATGTCCCAGCGCGGCGCCGAGGGTGCGTACGTGCAGGTCGACCACCGCCTCCACCAGGTCGGCCAGCACGGACACGGTGCTGCGGCCCTGTCGCCAGCCCACCACGCACAGGCCGAGGCCGACGATCGCCGCGGGCCACCACAGCAGTCCGAGCGCCAGATACAGCAGTCCCCAGCCCACCCGTCGGGCGGCGGCGGCGAAGTCGGCCTGCGCGAGGGCGAGCGGCCCCCTGGTCTCCTCGGGCAGCAGTAACCACAGCCGGGGCCAGGCGGCGGCCAGGTCTAGGCCGTAACGGGCCCGCACCCGTACCGCCGTGGCCTGCATCCGGTCACCGATCCAGGTCGGGCGGTCCGGCTCGGTCAACGCGATACGGTCGCAGGCGCGGGCGAGCGCCTGGGTGTCCGGTAGCGGTCCGGCGTCGTCGTCGGCAGACCGCAACCGGCGTGCCTTGTCCCGCAGGGCGTTCTCGTACCGGTCCATGGCGGCGTTCCACCGGCGCCGCCGCCGGCGGGTCACGGCGTCGCCGGCCCAACCCCAGTGCTGGGTCCACAGGGCCACGACCAGGCGCTCCAGGCTCTGGGCGGCCATCGCGGCGACGACACCGCCCAGCACGACACCGAGGACGATCAGCAGCGCGGACCCGGTGCTCCGGGCCGGTGCTCCGAGGGCGAGGCGGTCCACCTCCTGCCGCAGCAGCCGCAGGTCCCACCAGTGGGCGTGGCCGAGTCGTACCGCGACGGCGACCATCGCCACGAACACCACACCGGGCAGCGCCAGTCCGGCGAGCCAGCGCTCTGCCAGCTTGCCGCCGAGCGAGGCGATGAGCGCGTTCACCGGTCCATCCGGAACATCGGTAGTGGGCAGTCCCACACGGCGCAGTGCGGCGACGGGTCGGCGTCCGGCCGGGGGATCTCGACCCGGTCGCACAGGTCGGCGGGGCACACCTGGACCACTTCCGGGCGGCGGCCGTGGATGCCGGCCAACGGCAGGTAACGATCTCCCCGGACGACTGTGTCACCACCGACCAGGCCACCGACGCGCATCAACTCGGTCACCTCGGCCAGCACCGCGTCCACGCCCTGGTCGGACAGGGACCGATCCCGCAGCCGCGTCAGGGACCGGGCCGGTTCCGGCCCGAGCAGGTCGCCCACCTGCGCGATGTCCGCGCAGACCCGGGCCAGTCGAGCCGCCCGGTCGTCGTCGAGTCGCCTGTCCGGCGCCGATTGGCTCATCGGCTGATTATCTCCTGTCGATGTGGCGCACGGCTGGCAGGCTGGGGAGCAACCGCGACGGGGAGGTACGCCGGTGGGTCGCTTCGCAAGGGACGCCGTGAACGACTGGCGTCGTGTCGCGGCCGGCCAGCGGCGCGGCGACCGGCGCTGGGCCGAGGCACAGGTGGAGCTGGGGGCCGCGCTGCTCGACCGCTACCACGCGGACCGGGCGCGGCAGGACCTGATCGAGGCCACCGTCGTGCTGGAGGCCGCGATCCGCACGATGGCCGACTCCTTTCTGGCCGGGGAGTTGGGTACGACGCACGGTGTCCTCGCGCTGGTCACGTACACCGATGTGCTGCTGGCCAGGGCCCGGATCGAGAGTGAGCCGCAGCTCCTGGACGTCGCCGAGCAGTATCTGCAGTTCGCGGAGGACGCCTCGGCCGACCTCGGCAACAGCGCGGTGCTGATGCTCAAGAAGTGCCAGGTCTATCGGGTCCGGCACGACTTCGACGGCTCGGTCGACACGCTCTACCGGCTCACGTCCATCGCCAGCATGGCCGAGAACTGGATCAGCGAGGAGCACCGACCCGCGTTGCGGGGCATCCACGCGGAGGCGCTGTTACGCGCCTTCCAGCTCACCGGCGTGGAGGACTACGTCGACGAGGCGCTGGACCTGCTGTCCTCGGTGGACACTGTCGGGCCCAACCAGGACCAGATCGTCATGCTGCGAGCCCGGTGCCTGCTGGCCAGGGCGGCCGGGACCACCCACACCGCTGATGTCGAACGGGCCGTCGCGGTGCTGCGGGACCACTCCCCGCAGAGCATCGACGCGCGGTTCCTGCTCGGGCAGACGCTGCTCACCCTTGTCGACCGCACCGGCCGTGCCGAGCTGCTCGGCCAGGCGTGGGAGGAGTTCGCCGGCGCGCTGAGCACCGTCGGAGAGCGGCATCCGCACCATCGGAGGGCGCTCGCCAGCCTGTCCACCGTCGGCATGAAGACGCACCAGCTGACGGGCGACGTCTCCGCCCTGGAGATCGCGATAGGTCTGCTGCGACGGGCGCTCGCGCTGTCCGTACGCGGCGAGGCCAACCACGCGTTGTACCTGGACCAGTTGGGCTACAGCCTGCGGCTGCTCTACGACGCCACCGGGGAGCCCGCCTACCTGGAAGAGTCGCTCGTCCTGCTGCGCAAGGCGCTGGAGTCTCTGCCCGCGCGCGATCCGCAGCGTGTCGAGACCGGGTTGTCCATCGCCCAGGCGTTGCGGGCGACCTACCTGCGTACCGGCGAACCCGACCTCCTGACCGAGGCCGCCGAACGGGCGCTCGCCGCCGGCCGCATCGAGTCCGGCGCCGTGCCGGTCCGGATCCAGGCCTTCGACAAGGCGGCCTACTCGCTGACCGCGCTGAACCGGTGGGAGGAGGCGACGGACGCCTTCGACGAGGCCATCACGCTGCTGCCCCGGTTGGCCTCCCGGGGGCGTACCCGGCACGACCAGTACGCCGACCTCGGCTCGACGGCCGGGCTGGCGGCGACTGCCGCCTCCTGCGCGGTCGGCGCGGGGCAGCCGGAGCGGGCCTTGGAGCTGCTGGAGCGTGGCCGGGGCCTGCTGCTGCACCAACGGTTGACGGCGGACGGCGAGTGGGCGGCGCTCCAACGCGCCGACGGGCGTCTGGCGGCCGACTTCCAGCGGATGCGCCAGGACTTCGAAGCGCCCGCCCCCGAATCGCCCCGGCCCACCACCTTCGGTCGGGATCGGGAGACCGAGTGGAACGTGCTGCTGACGACGATCCGGGAGCTGCCCGGCCTGGGCGACTTCCTGCGCCCGCCCACCGCCCGGCAACTGCTCGACCAGGTCGACGGGACCGTGATCGTGCCGATCGCGAGCGAGTTGCGCTGCGACGCGCTGATCCTGCACCGGCACCGCGTGACGGTGCTGCCGCTGCCCGATCTGTCGCTGACCGAGGCGATGACGCAGCTGCGGCTGCTCCAGGAGGCCACCACCACGGCGTCCGATCCGGCGGCGGACGCGCGGAGCCGCCTGCGCGCCCAGTCGGTGCTCACCGGCGTACTCGAATGGTTGTGGTCTGCCCTCGTCGGGCCGGTGCTGGACCGGATCGACGCGCCCGGAGCGGGCGGCGAGCTGCCGCGCGTCTGGTGGTGCCCGGTCGGTCCGCTGGCGTTCTTTCCCCTGCACGCCGCGCAGGCCGGCGCCGCCGGGTCCGCCCTCGACCGGGTGGTCTCCTCCTACACCCCGACCGTGACCGCGCTCGCCCGCAAACGCACCGGGGCACGCGAGTCCCGGCCCGACGCCCGGTCCTGCGTCGTGGCGATGCGCGCCACTCCCGGCGGCCCGGGGGTGCTGCCCAGCGCCGAACGTGAGGCGGCGTCGGCGGCGCGGGCGCTGCCCGGAGCGTGGACGGGGCTGGACGCGACGGCCACCCGGCAGCAGGTCCTGGACCGGTTGGCCGATTCGGCCTACGCGCACTTCGCGTGCCACGCCGTGGCCGACCCGAACGACGCGGCGCAGGGCCGGCTGCTCCTGCACGACCATCAGGACAGCCCGCTCACCGTGGCCGACGTGTCCCGGCTCGACCTGGACGCGGAGTTCGCCTTCCTGTCGGCCTGCGCGACCGCCCAGGCTCCGCCGACCCTCGTCGACGAGTCGCTGCACATCACCGGCGCCTTTCAGCTCGCCGGGTTTCGGCATGTCATCGGCACCCTGTGGGAGGTCGACGACGCGGTCTCCCTCGCCCTGACCACCGCCTTCTACGAGCACGGCGACGCGACCGGGTCGGCGGCGTACGCGCTGCACTCGGCGGTGCGTGGGCTGCGGGACCGCTACCCGCTGGCGCCGACGCTGTGGGCGGCGCACATCCACACCGGGGGCTGACCGCGACCCGCCGTTGTCAGCGGGTGCGCCGGACCAGCGCCCGGGCCTTTTCCGTGTCGGGGTGACCCGGGCCGTGCACGCGTTCGCACCCGGCCAGCGCGGCGCGCGCGACACTGCCCGCCCGCGGGTCACCCGCCTCGATGAGCAGTTGGGCGAAGAGCGTCCGCATCTCCAGGGTTCCGGGATGGTCGACGCCCCGGCCCCGCTCACTGTCCGGCAGCGTGTCGGCCAGCAAGCGGATCGCCTCGGCCGGCCGCCCCGCCCCGGCGAGCGCTCTGGCCAGGGAGTGCCGGGCATGCAGAGACACGCCGTCGGTGGTGCTGAGCGCGCGCCCGGCGGCGTCGGCGAGCGCCCGAGCCGGGTCGACCGCCTCGGCCGCCCGGCCGGAGTCGAGCAGGACGACCAGCAGGTTGCTGCGCGCCTGGAGCGTCACCGGGCTGGTGGGCCCAAACGTCCTGGTCATCCGCCGGACCACGTCCCGTAGGGCCCGCTCGGCCTGCTCGCTGTTGCCCTGTAGGTGCGCAAGGCCGGCCAGTTTCATCTGGCAGGCCAGGGTGTCGGCGTCGTCCCTGCCCAGCGTCCGCGCCATACCGTCGGAGACCCGCCGCAGCAGCGCCTCGGCCTCGTCCATCCGACGCAACTCGATCAGCAACCAGCCGAGGTTGTTGCCGCTGCGCAAGGTCTCGGCGTCCGCGTCGCCCAGCACCCGGCGGCGCGCCTCGTAGACGTCCCGTTGCACCCGTTCCGCCTCGGCGGGCGAGCCGAGCTGCCAGAGCGCGAAGGCCAGGCTGTGCTTGCTGCGCAAGGTGTCGGGATGCTCCGACCCGAGCGCCGAGCTGCGCAACCCGACGACCTCCTGATAGACGGCCACGGCATCGGCGACCTCGTTGTGGCGCATCAACTCCTGGGCATAGCCGGACCCCGCCTCCAACGTCCGCGGGTCGGCACCGCCGTACTGCTCGTGCAAGGCGCGGTACTGCAACCCGAAGGCCGTCGGACCGCCGATCGTCTGGGTGGTCGAACGGCCGTCATGGGTGACGGTGATCTCGATGACCGGGCCGGACGGCGTCGGTTCGCGCGGTGGCTCGTCGTCGCGTTTACGGCTGCGGTTGAACCATCTGCCCACTGCGCGCACCTCCGGCGGTGTCGACGGCCTCACAGCCCGTCACGGAGAGCAGACTATCGATCCTGGCTGATTCCGTCGCCGCGCGTTCTCAACGGGCGAGGCCAACGAGCGTCGCCAGTCGCGCCACGCCGGCCGGCGCCGGCTGCACCCGGGCAAGCGAATGCACCGGGTCCAAATCGTCTCCGAGCCCGGAGCATCACGCATACTCCTGTTCCAGGATGGCCAGGTCGCGGTCGGCGAACTGCACGTGCGCCCACTGGTCGCTGAAGATGACGTGCAGGCACTTGACCGCCGTACGTTCGGCGGGCGGCGGGCAGCCGATCGCGGTGTTCGGCCCCCGCACGCGGTCCAGCTCCTCCTGCGTGACCTGCGCCAGATATGCGCGCAGATCGGCGATCCGCTCGGCGCGCACGGCGAGGATTTCGCCAAGGCTGGGCGCGGCCGACTCGTCGATGCCGAACTCGGTGCCGTTGGTGGTGAACGATGCGGGTACGCCGATCGGATGGAACGGCTTCGGGCGAAGGGCCGACGCGTGGCCATACCAGGCGTCCATGACGAAGATCGTGTGGCGCAGGGTTTGGGCGAGCGACCATTCGTCGTTCACTGATCGGTGGACGGCTTCCTCTGGCAGCACGCTTGCGCGTCGCAGCGTCGCCTGCCACAGCTCCTCGATGACATCCACCGCATCGCGCATCGTCTCGGGTGTGGTTGGCTGCAGTCGAAGCCGTTCGGGGTGCAGGCGATCCAGCTCGGCCTCGATCAATGGCATGACCTCCACGCCGTTGACGCGCAGGCCGTCGATCGCCCCGTCGATGTCGGCGTCCAACAGCAGCACGCCACGCATCCGGGCGCCGCTGAGATCCACCTCGCGGAAGGTTGCGCTGGCCATTGACAGGTCGATGAACTGGGCACCCTCGTAGTCGGGCTGCTGCACGAATCGCGTCATCGGCACACCGTAGGGGCCCGGTACGACAAGACCACCAACTCAAGATCCCAGCATTGAGCTGCCAACGCTGCTGGCGGCAGGCACGCGGTTCGCGGCGGTGAGCGTCGCGTCAACTACGCGGGGGCCGCCGCGTGCCTTCGGCGGCGCCGTTGGCGAAGCTCATGGATGACGCCCCAGAGCCCGACGAACACGAGCGCTATCCCGCCGAGCGCGACCAGATACTCCGCCCCGCCTCGGGACACCCACAGCCGGCCCCGCTCCGGGGAATCCGGCGAGTAGAGGACCGTGACGGAGTCACCGTCCCGGTTGGGGGAGCCGCTGCGGGTAACCAACTCCCGGAGGAGCACCTGCCGTCCATCGGGTACGGCGTACTGGAATTCGTAGTACGTGCCATGGCGACTCGCGCGTGGTGGCGTCTCAGATGAGCTGATCAGCGTGGCGCTGGTGTAGACCTCCCCCGGCCAACCTCGATGATCCCAAACGATGGTGACGCCGAGACCGGTCACCAGGATCCCGCACATGATTGCCGTCAGTGCAGCCCGCAGCGCCGAGACACCAGTGGGATTGCGGTACTGAGCCATGGCCGAGAGGATATGCCCGCCACGCAAGGGGTTGCGGGGCAGCCACGACGCTTGTCGATCCCAGTCCACCGACTGGCTGATCAGCGGGTGAGGCCGACCAGCGTCGCCAGTCGCGCCACGCCGGCCGGCGCCGGCCGCGCCCGCGCACAATCGGCGATGAGGGTACGCGCCAGAGGCCGCCCCCGAACCTCGGCCGGCGCGACACTGTCCGCGTCGACCAGCGCCCGCGCCGCCCCGCGCAGGTCCCCGGCGTGCACGTACACCCGCGCGGCGTCGAGCAGGTACGCGCCCCGATACTCGGCCGGCAACCACCGCCAGCCCTCCCGCCGCACCACGATCGAGTGCCGTCGTAGCGCCTCCACCGAATTGTCCCGCGCGGCCGCCAGCAGCACCCGTACCAGCTCGACGGCGACCGGGCCGAAGCTGGTGCGGTGCTGATCGTCGTACCCCCGAAGGTTTGTGGCGACGCCCGCGGCCCGCTCGGTCAGCTCGCCGGCGCGGTGGTACTCGCCGCAGCCGGCGGCGGCGAGCGCGGCCTGGACCAGCAGCGTGCCGCCCACGGCCCACTCCCCCGCCGACCGCTGCGGCCGGACGCGGTTCGCGGCGGCGAGCGTCGCGGCCAGTGCCAGACGGTCGCGGCCCGACGCGCGCAGCGCCTGCCCGACCGAGACGGCGGCCGTCGCCGCGAGGGCGGGATCGTCGCCGGCAGCGCCCATCGCCCGGTCGGCGGCCAGCCAGGCGAGGTCGGCCTCGCCGAGCTTGACCAGCAGCAGAGCAGTGATCCGGTACGCCTGCACCAGCACCTCGGGCGATTGTGCACCCTGGGCGGCGTCGAGCAGGCCCGGCAGCACGCGCAGCAGCTCCGGGTAGTGCGCGTGCTGGTACGACAACCAGGCATGCCCGACCTGCCGTCTCAGCTCACCGGTCTGCGGTGGAGCCTGCGGATTATCGTAGCGGGCGAGCGCTGCGCGGATGTCGTCCACTCCGGGTGGAGTGCTGCTCAGGGTGCTGGGCGGCTGACCGAGTAGCACCTCCGGGTCGACTCGCAGGACGCGGGACAGCTCCTGGATGACCGAGTACCGGTCCAGGGGGCGAACGCCGCGCTCGATCTTGTCGACCCAGCTCTTCGACCGGCGCAGGCGATCAGCCAGCATCTGCTGCGTCATCGACCGACGCACCCGCCAGCCGGCCACGCGCCGTCCGATGGGGAGGTCATCGCTGCTCACGCCGCCACCGCCGGTCCGGGACCGCACGGGTCGTGTCGTCCACGGGTACGCGTTCCGCCTCGGCCTGAGCCAGGATGCGCTGCTTGGCAGCCTCCTGCTCGGCCGCCTCACTGTTGTTCTCTCGTCGGCTCATCCCCGCCTCCTCCGATGGCGGCCCAGGCGGGTAGCTCGGGATCGAGCATTGCCGCGCCGGACCGTCAGGACGCGCTCACGTCCCGAACCAGACAGTAGGGCGGATTGGTGATGCGGCGGCGATTACTGGCAGTTATGCGGCCAGGTTGATGCCGATACGACCGGCGAGCAGGCGCAAGTCGTCGGGGATGGCCCGGCGCTGGGCACGCTGAGCGAGGGACACCACGGCATCGCGGGCGAGCGGGTTGATGGCGAACGGAATCGGTGCCGCGTGCTCGGCCTGCACGAACGCGGCGAGGGCTTCGGCATCTCGGCGACCGCTGTCCGCGAGCGCTCGCCCGATGTCGAGCCAGTAGGACAGTTGGCGATTCGCGGCCTTGAGCACCTGTGGCCGGATCGTCCGGGACAGCTCAATCACCTTGCTGGACTCGCCCTGTTCCGCAGCGATGGACATTTTCCAGAGCCCAACGTTCGTCGGCCCGAAGCAACAACCGTTGAAGCCGCCGCCGTCCTCCGGGGCTCCCAGGCTCGCTGCCTCGCGTGCGGCCTCGGAAAGGTGGTCACGCGCAACGTCCGGGTGCCCGTCCACGGTCGAGGCCAGCGCGGCCATGAGGTGAAGCTGACCCAGGATCTGCCGCACCCGCACGTCGCCGGCGTCCCCCTGAAGCTCCACCAGCGAGCGATCAGCGGTCCTGGCTGCCAACCGTGCGGACTCGATCGGGAGGCTCTGGGCGTAGACGAAGCGGGATGCACCGATCCACGCTGGGTCCTCGACGTCTTCGGCAGCCGACACGGATATGCGGGCGGCGTTGAGGGCCAGATGGCGGTAGCCGAGGTGCCGGATGCAGGTGGAGGCCAGGTAGGCAACCTGAGCGAGCGTCGTGCCGCCCGCGGCGGCGGCTTCGAGCAGCAGACCCGGAAGCATCCGCGCCATCGCGGAGTAGTTGCACGCGTTGCGGAGTTGATCGGCGCGGGCGATCTCGGCCGCCAGGCGCCCGGCCGTGTAGGTTGACGGGCGGCGTTCCCCGTCCTCGATCTCGATCAGGGCCGACCAGATCGCCGGCACACACTCGGCGGCACTCTCACGGGCCGGATCACCGGACTCGGTGCCCTGGCCGAGCAGGTCAGCCACCGTGACCTGAAGCGCGGCAGCGAGAGCGACCAGAGTGGACCGCCGGTCGATAGTCTTCCGACCCGACTCCACCTGCGAAATGTAGGACTGAGTCACGCCAGCAAGCCCGGCTAGGACGGCCTGGCTCATGCCGCCACGGCGCATACGCCAGTACCGGATTCTGGCCCCGACGGTGTCCGGCTTGCCGACCATGCCCACGGCCACCCCCAGGTAGAGGACTGAATTGCGGTGCTGAGCCTCTACCCGCGCACGGTACACCGCAGAGCATCGAAGTGGTGACGCTGCGCGGCCGTGTGCCACTGCCGCTTGGCCTACACCAAGCGCCATGTCGAGCGAAAGCGCGACTAGGCATGTCCGTTAGCCTCATCGAGGTGACCTGGACGGAGCCTGCCATCTGGTACGCCAACCTGGCTTCCTCCTACGCTGCCGCTGCGGCACTCATCACCGACCCGACGGGCAACGTCCTGCTCGTCAAACCCACGTACCGCGACCACTGAACTGATCTCAGCAAGGAACGGCTGCTGATTCGGCATGACACGGGTGAATCGGTAATACCGGACGGTCCTGGATGTAGACGTGGAGCCATCGGTAGACAGGTCTTTGCGACAAGATCACGTCTTCGAGAGGGCTCCACGTGCTGGCTTATCGTGCCATGGTCGACGTCCCGAGGGAACTGGTGCAGTACGTGGCGCGGTTGTTGTACGCCGACCGCCGCGCCCGTGGCACCCGGAAGAAGACACGCGCTCTGACCTGTTTCTATCAGGCGTTGCTCGTGCTCGTCTGGTTCCGTAAGCAGGAAGACCTGACACTGTTGGGCGCCGGTTTCGGGATCTCCCGGGCGACCGCGTACCGCTACCGCGACGAAGGCGTCGCGGTGCTCGCCGCCCAAGCACAGGATCTGCAC
>NZ_JBNCKS010000086.1:0-20574 GCF_049841635.1 Micromonospora sp. DT44
CCAGCCCACGGCAGGTCGGCGACATCGTCCGCGCCGCTCTCCACCTCACCCATTTCGAATACCGATACCTACCGGATCCTTGTTGAGATCACGTCAATGCGCTGGCATCTAGCCGAAAAGCGCATGGTTCAATCAGGCGAAGTGGCTAGCTGGCGGATATCTGACAGTCGGCGGATCGAGTGGCAGACCGATCTCACGGCAGCCCTTCAATTGTCTGAAGGTGCGATACTCTGGTCGTCGAAATGGTTGTTTCAAGAGCTGCTTGTCGTGGCGGGTTCGCCCGCAAGGAGGAATCTCCTAGGGTCCTGCTGTGGCATCGTGCAAAGCCATTCCCTATTGCACGCCAGCGCCGATCAGGACCCGGGAGAAACTACTCGATGACGGCCCCCAACGAGCCCACTCAGAACCAACCCCCCTACGGCCACCAGCCGCCACCGACAGGCGCTCAATTCCCGCCGCCGCGTGGCGGGGAGCTCCCTCCGGCGATGCCCGGCCAGTTTCCGTCTCCCAGTGCCGCGCCCAAGAAGCGCGCCTCGTGGCTGCTGCCCACCCTCATCGGTGTCGGCGCGTTCGTGGTGCTGTGTTGCGGCGGCGGACTGGCGGTGAGCCTTTCCGGCGGCGAGGGGAAGAAGAATGATGCGGCGGCCGTCAGCAGTGGCGCTCCTGCCAATGCGAGCAGCGCTACCTCCACAAATGCGTCACCGCCCGCAGAGAATCTTGCGGCGCCCACACCTGCCGAGGCGACCAGCACCAGGGCTCCCGGGCCGGCCAAGCCGAAGGCCCCCGGCCTTGGGGACAAGGTTCGCGGCGGTGACTTCGAGTTCACCGTCAAGAGTGTGAAGTGTGGGATTTCTCAGGTGGGCAGCGAATTCCTCAACACGAAGGCGCAAGGCACCTTCTGCAGGGTTAGCGTGACGGTCAAGAATGTCACCAAGAAGGCGCACACGTTCCACGCCGATGGCACTCTTACCGCTCAGGACGGCACTGGTCGGGAATACGAGGTCGACGGGGAGGCCGGGATATACGGCAACAATGACGGGCAGGGCTTTCTCGATGAGATCAATCCGGGTAACTCGACGACTGTGAACGTCTTCTTCGACGTTCCGAAGGGCACCAAGCTCAAGACGATCACCCTTGATGCCGGCCTGTTCACTCTCGCGGAAGACGCCGTCGTGGTTCTGTGACCGCTCGTCATGGCTGAACGGTGAGGTCAATCATGTTGGTCTTCCCTGTTCGCAGCCGTGATGCCTGCGGCGGTGCGGCTCGTCCCGATTAGAGCAGTGCCGGGCGGTCGGTACGTCGTGCTTCCTGCTTGCGGGGGACTCCCATCGGGGAGATCCGCGCACCATCAGGGTTGTTGTTGTCTCACGCGTGCCCCAGGCAGCAACAACAGGAAAGTTGCTCGGACCTTGGTGCATCGAGGTGCCGGCGGTCGGGGTGTTGGGTTGGTTCCCGCTTCCCGAGGCGACGGTTGTTCGCGCGGCTTTCGAGTTCGGTCGGTGGGTGTCCCGGCGGCGGCTGGGACACCCACCGGAGCCTCAGTGGAAGATGGCGGTCGTCTGGACGAAGGTGGCCCAGGCGGCCGGAGCGAAGGTGAGGGCTGGGCCGTACGGGTCCTTGCTGTCGCGTACGGCGACGACGCCGGGCAGGTTGTCGGCGACTTCGACACACTCGCCGCCGTTGCCCGCGCTGCGGGTGCTCTTGCGCCAAGTAGCGCGCGTCAGGTCAACCATGGTGAACCTCCCCGATGATCTTATTGATCAGTTGGAACGATTGTCCCTCATCGAGAGCCAGTGACAGCAGGCTCGACCAGACCTTCTCGTAGGTCGCGAACTCGTGGGTCCGGTCGAGGTAGAGGGCACCGGTGATCGCCTCGCTGTAGACCAACGGAGGCTCGGAGGTCGTTCGATTCCCGAGCGGAAAGTCAAGGAGCACGAACTCGCCCGCAACAGTGCCGTGATGCGGCCCTGCGGTCAGCGGCAACACGCGAACCGACACGTTCGGCAAGCGAGACAGCCGTAGCAAGTTGCGGAGCTGCCCGGCCATGGTCTCGGCGTCACCAACCGGCCGGAGTAGCACCGATTCGCAGAGCACCACCTGCACCTGCGGAGCCCGGGGCAGGCGACGGGTCAGCAGGGACTGCCGTTGCAGGCGAAGCTCGACTGCCCGCTCCCGGTCGTCGTCGCTCATGTCCGGTTGGTCGATGCGGTAGATCCCGAGCGCGTAGTCGCGGCTCTGAAGGATGCCCGGCACGAGACTGTTCTTGTAGAAGCGGAGCTTCGACGCGGCGGATTCGAGCCCCACGTAAAGCTCGAACCATTCGGGGACGGCGTCGCCGTACGCGTGCCACCAGCCCTTCGCTTTCGTCTCGCCTGCCAGGGAAGTAAGCGCTCGGGTCAGCTCACCCGTCGCCCCGTACAGCTCGCACATCGCTCGGACGTCGACGCCGCGCACCGAGCCGAGCCCGCTCTCAATGCGCCACACCTTCTGGCGGCTGCACTCCAGCGCTTCGGCGACCGCGTCGAGGGTCGCCCCCGCCTCGGTGCGCAGGTCACGTAGCGTCCTGCCAAGCTGGCGTCGGGGCACCGTCGAGCCCATGTCATCGGCCACCCGGCTCTCCTTCCTGTTGAGTTTTGCAACATCCCGGTGGTCAGTCTGCAACAGGGAAATGTTGCGCACAAATAGCGGAACAGTGTGAGTGGAAATTCATTGCGATGGTGCTTTCGACCTTACAAGATTGGTCCGACAACGGCGATCGACGCGCAATTCCCACGCCGCCGAACGTCGAACAATTACGAGGAAGGGTGGTGCTGCCTCGTGCGCGCATTTTCCCGTCATCTGGCGGCCCGCCGGTGAGCGCCCGTTGGGTGGCGCACCTGCCGTTTACCGCCGCCGACTTCCCGGCCGCCCAGTATTTCGCCGGCACCCTGGCCCGTTCGTTGAGCTTCCTGTCCGAGGTGGACCCGGGGGAGACGACCGTGTCCGTCGAGGACGCCCAGGGCGTACGCCATCGGGTGTTCTGCGACCTGCCGCTCGACGGTGGCCGACGGTGCGTGCGGCGCGTCGAGCACGACGGTGACTGCGCGGCGCGGTGGTGTCGGTGAGCGCCGCGCCCGTCGTCGTGTGCCCGGACTGCGACGGGGCGATCTTCATGCTGGAACCGTGCCACTGCACCACCTACGGCGACCGGTTCCTCGTCGACGGCGAGGGGCTCGGGCCGCGCCGGGAGGCGTACCGGAACTGCGAGCAGTGTCGCGGCGCGGGCAGCGTCGCGTACCCGTGTCATCGCTGCGGGCGGCGCGGCCGGCGGCGGGCGCAGCTCGTGGTCACTGTCGCCAACTTGGACACCGGCGCGGTCGCGTCCCACCAGGTCGTGCCCGGCGGCCTCAACCCCCGCCGCGACCCGGCGGGTGCGTGGGTGGTCGACCTGGCCGATCGGGTACGCGACCTCGCCGCCGACGTCGGCGCAATCGTGGACGACACCGACGTGGCGCCGCTGTGGCTGACCCCGGAATGGCGACCCGAGCTGCCGGTCGAGCGGCGGCACGAGCTGGAGGCCGAGGCCATCCTGCGGGCGGATCATGCGCCCTGGCGGTTGGTGCTGGGCCGGTCCGTTGCCGCGCTCACGGTCGACCCGCCCGCCCGGTTGGCCCAGCTCTGCGCGCTGGCCGACCTGCTGCTGCTCGACCTGGTCGTCGAAGCGCGCCGGCATGGTGGGGGTTTGGGCTGGGGACATCCGGTGCGAGGTGCCCGGCAGCCCGGTGCCGGCCGGTACGGCCGGCTGGTACCTCAGCCTGGAGGAGGCCTTGAGTCACACCGACGTGGCCGGCGCGCTGACCGGCCTTGCCGCACGTGGCCTGGCCGCGCCCGCCCGGAGGCTGCGACCCGACTCGCCGCGCCCGCCCGGCGTCACCGCCGCCGACGTCAACCAGCTCGAACGCCGGGTCCTCACCGACTGCGTTGACCCGAGCAGCGGCGACGACTTGCCCGGCGCGCAGGCCATCTGGCGGGACGGCCGGTGGTGGCACAGCAGCCTGCGCCTCGGCGAGCCGGAGGAGGTACTCGCGGAGCAGCCCACCGGTCAGGTGGTCCGCCGCGTGCGGGTGCCGCTGACCCGTGGGTACGAGCCACCGGCTCCGTCCTGGCTGGGGGAACCCGTCGACTGGCGGCCCTGCCCCGACTGCCGCACCGGCAGTCGGCTGCGCGTCTGCGACTGCCGGCTCGGTGGGCGCACCGCCCAGCCCGACTGCCCGCACTGCTGCGGCGCTGGCCTGCGCCCCTCCGCGTTCCCCTGCTTCACCTGCGGCGGCACCCACCGTCTCCATCGCACGGCGCTGGTCACCCTCACCGACCTGCGGCACCGCGTGGTGCACCTGGCCTGGGACGCCGGCATGCCCGAGGTCGCCCCGCTGGTCGCCACCCAACCCGCCGGCAAGCCGGTGGTGCAGCTCCCCGAGCGTTACCGGCTCGGCGCGTGGGCAGCCGCCCTCGGCGGGCGACCCGAGGACCTCGCCGACGCCGACGGCGGCCACGCCATCGGCAAGAACCTGCGCGACGGGTATGTAACGCTGCCCTGGGCCGGTGCCGATCCGGTCGGGGAGTACGTGCGCGACGCCGGGCGGGGCGGGGCCGCCGGCCGACTGATCGTGACGGTGGCCCCTCCCGAAGCGTCGCCGCTGTCCGAGCTGGTACGGCTCGCCCTGGGCCTCGACCTGGCCCTCGTGGTGAGCGTGTGCGACGACCGACACAACGGAAGCGACCCGCTGCTGGCCGACGGGCTGAGCTGGTCGGTCGAGATCGCGCCCTGGGACGCGCCCGTCCGCCCCGACGCCTTTCCCTGTCGGCCGAGCCTGGTGGCCGCGCTCGCCTGGTGCGCGGAGTGCCTGACCGACGCCGTCGCCGGGGCTGTTCCGCCGGACCCGACGACGCCGATCCCGGTGCCCTGCTCGGGGCCGCGTGACGTCGCCGACCCCGAGCAGGAGCTTCTGCGCCTGGCCGCCAAGCACGCCGGGCAGGTGGTCACCGTGCGCTTCACCCGCGCCGGCTGCGCCGTACATCGACACGACGACGACGGCGTACGCCTCATCGCCGAAGCTCGCGACCTGCGCGACTTCTCGACAGATTGAGTTGGGCAGGTGATCGACACGAGATCGCCGATGTCGTGGCATCCCGTCGACAGGGACACCCCGACATCGGCGAAGTCGAGTTGATCAAGCGGCCGAGCGGCCGAGCCGCGGCTTACTCGGGGACGCGGCGGTAGGCGCCGTCGCTGGCCGAGGTGGCCATCGAGGCGTACGCGCGCAGCGCCGCCGACACCGGACGCTGGCGATCCGTCGGGGTGTACGGCTTGTCGCGCTTCTCCTCGGCCACCCGTCGTGCCTCCAGCTCGTCCTCCGGCACGTTCAGCTCGATCGACCGGGCCGGGATGTCGATGACGATCTCGTCGCCCTCGCGGACCAGGGCGATCAACCCGCCGGAGGCGGCCTCGGGGGAGGCGTGCCCGATGGAGAGGCCGGACGTGCCGCCGGAGAAACGGCCGTCGGTGAGCAGCGCGCAGGACCGGCCCAGCCCGCGACCCTTGAGGAACGAGGTGGGGTAGAGCATCTCCTGCATGCCCGGACCGCCCTTGGGGCCCTCGTAGCGGATCACCACGACGTCCCCGGCGACGACCTCCTTGGCGAGGATCGCGGTGACGGCGTCGTCCTGCGACTCGTACACCTTCGCCGGGCCGCGGAACGTCAGGCAGTCGTCCGGCACGCCAGCGGTCTTCACGACGGAGCCCTCCGGGGCCAGGTTGCCGTGCAGGATGGCCAGGCCGCCGTCCTCGGAGTACGCGTGCTCGCGGTCGCGGATGCAGCCCTCGGCGGCGTCGGTGTCGAGCGTCGACCAGCGGTTGGTGGTGGAGAAGGGTTCCACCGTACGCACCCCGCCCGGCGCGGCGTGGAACAGCTCGACCGCCTCGGGCGTCGGAGAGCCACTACGCACGTCCCAGTCGGTCAGCCACTGGGCCAGCGAGGGGGAGTGCACGGCGTGCACGTCCCGGTTGAGCTGGCCGGCCCGATCCAGCTCACCGAGGATCGCGGGGATGCCACCGGCGCGGTGCACGTCCTCCATGTGGTACTTCGGGGAGTTCGGAGCCACCTTCGCCAGGCAGGGCACCCGCCGGGAGATGGCGTCGATGTCGGCGACGCCGAAGTCGAGTTCCGCCTCGCGGGCGGCCGCGAGCAGGTGCAGCACGGTGTTGGTGGAGCCGCCCATGGCGACGTCGAGGGCGACGGCGTTCTCGAAGGCGGCCTTGGATGCGACGGTGCGGGGAAGCACGGACTCGTCGTCGCCGTCGTACCACCGCTTGGCGATGTCGACGACGGTCCGGCCGGCGTCGACGAACAGCGACCGGCGCGCGGCGTGGGTGGCGAGGGTCGAACCGTTGCCGGGGAGCGCGAGCCCGATGGCCTCGGTGAGGCAGTTCATCGAGTTGGCGGTGAACATGCCGGAGCAGGAGCCGCAGGTGGGGCAGGCGGAGCGCTCGATCTCGCCGAGTTGCGCGTCGGTGACCGCCTCGTTGGAGGACGCGATCATCGCGTCGATCAGGTCGATCTTGCTGTGCACGATGTCCTCGATCGCCGTCGTCTTGCCGGCCTCCATCGGGCCGCCGGAGACGAAGACGGTCGGGATGTTGAGGCGCAGCGCGGCCAGCAGCATGCCCGGGGTGATCTTGTCGCAGTTCGAGATGCAGACCAGGGCGTCCGCGCAGTGCGCGTTGACCATGTACTCCACCGCGTCGGCGATCAGCTCGCGGCTGGGCAGGGAGTAGAGCATGCCGCCGTGCCCCATCGCGATGCCGTCGTCGACCGCGATCGTGTTGAACTCCCGACCGACGCCGCCGGCCTCGGCCACCGCGTCCGCGACCAGGCCACCCATGTCCTTGAGGTGTACGTGACCCGGCACGAACTGGGTGAAACTGTTGGCGATGGCGACGATCGGCTTGCCGAAGTCGTCGTCGGTCATCCCGGTGGCCCGCCAGAGGGCCCGGGCGCCGGCCATCGTCCGACCGTGTGTGGACGTCCTCGATCGCAGCTCAGGCATGCGTACCAGCATGACACCGCCGCCGCGCGGGACCCCGCGGTAGAGGGCCCGTGTCCCAACAGATGCACATCCGGTCTCCCGCGACGTGCGCTCATCCGGCACTCTTGATGTCGTGCATCTCCCCCCGGGCATGGTCGCCGTCGCGGCGCTGAGCGGGCTGGTCGCGGCCGTGGCCACCGCGCTGCTCACCATGGTCGCCGGGCAGCGGACCGGGCCGCGTCGACCGGCGCACGTGCTGCTCGCGGGCGCCGCCGGGGTCTCCCTGGTCAGCCTGCTGGCCGGGGTGGTGGCGGTGCTGTCGGCGAGCGACCACTGGGCACACGAGCAGGGACAGCGGACCGGATGGG
The DNA here is from genome assembly GCF_049841635.1 of Micromonospora sp. DT44. Lineage (NCBI taxonomy): Bacteria > Bacillati > Actinomycetota > Actinomycetes > Micromonosporales > Micromonosporaceae > Micromonospora > Micromonospora sp. DT44. The sequence continues at coordinate 7,434 of NZ_JBNCKS010000086.1, forward strand.
CCACCGCCACGGCGATCGGAATGGCGCTGGCCGGGCTGGCCTTCGCGGCCGGTCTGCTCCGGCTGCCGGGCGTCGCGGCCACCGCCGCGGGGACCGCCCGGCTCGCGCTGGACGGCGTCACCGTGGCGGCGGCGCTGTGGTTCGTCGGCTGGGTGCTCTTCTCCGAGCCGACCCGGCTGCTCGGCGCCGCCACCCCGATGGCCTGCCCGGCGATCCTGGTGACGACGGTGAGCGCCGCGCTCGGGGCCGGCCTCGCCGTGATCGTCGTCTTTCGGGCCGCCGCCCCGCGTCGCCGGCTGGCCGTGCTCGCGACCGGCCTCACCGCGGTGAGCTGCGGCGGGCTGGGCCTCAGCGCGGGGCTCTGCCAGTCCGGGCCGACCATGGCGCTCACCGGCGCGGCGCTGCTCTCGGCCGGCCTGCTGGCCGTCGCGCTCGAGGTGCGCCGGGCCGATCAGCCGGGGGAGGTCGCGCTGGACCTCATCGGTCGGGACGGTGAGTACGCCCTCGCCCCGATGCTGGCGATGGCGGCCTCGGCGATGTACCACCTGCTCCAGGACGGCCGCTTCACCGCGCCGGGCATCCTCGCCGGCAGCGTGGAGGGCTTCGCCCTGGTGGCGCGGCAGTACCTCACCCTCAAGGACGTCCGGGACTACGCCGGCCGCCTGGTCGAGCGGGAGGCGCACTTCCGTGAGCTGGCGCACACCGATCCGTTGACGTCGCTGGCCAACCGGCGCGGGCTGCTGCGGGCGCTGCACGACGGTGCGGCGGCCCGCACGCCGTGCGTCCTGCTCGGTCTGGACCTGGACGGCTTCAAGAACGTCAACGACATGCGCGGCCACGACGTGGGTGACGCGGTGCTGGCCGAGGTGGGCCGTCGGCTGCGCGGCAACCTGCGTCCGGGCGACGTGGCGGCCCGGCTCGGCGGCGACGAGTTCGCCGTGCTCATGCCGGCCCGGCCCGCCGAGGCGGACCGGGTGGCCGAGCGGCTGCTCGGGGTGCTGAACCGCCCGTACGACCAGCCGGAGGGCCCGGTCTTCCTGTCCGTGAGCATCGGCGTGGCCGGGTGGGCCGCCGAGCCGGACGTGGAGTTGCTGCTGCGCCACGCCGACCTGGCGCTGCGCTACGCCAAGCAACGCGGCAAGAACCGGATCGAGCGCTACGACGCGGCGTACGACCAGTTGCTGCGCCGCCGCACCACCGTGGAGCACGAGCTGCGGGGCGCGATCGACCGCGACGAGCTGCGGCTCGCCTTCCAGCCGGTGGCGTCGCTGCCGTCGGTCCGGCCGGTCGGGGCCGAGGCGCTGCTCCGCTGGCACCACCCCGAGCTGGGTAACGTCCGCCCGGACGAGTTCATCCCCCTCGCCGAGGAGTGCGGGATGATCTCCACGCTCGGCGCCTGGGTGCTGCACCAGGCCTGCTACCAGCTCTCCCGCTGGCTGGCCGACGGGCACGACGTGTGGGTCTCGGTGAACGTCTCGCCGCGCGAGCTGCACGCCCCGGAGTATGTGGTCCAGGTCGCCGAGGCCCTGCGTGCCCACCACGTACCGCCGCAGCGGTTGGTGCTGGAGGTCACCGAGCACGCGGTCGCCACCGATCTGGACGAGCTGATCCGGCGGTTGACCGCGCTGCGGCTGACCGGCGTACGGATCGCGCTGGACGACTTCGGCGCCGGGTACTCGTCCCTGGGGCAGCTACGCCGGCTCCCCATCGACATCCTGAAGATCGACCACAGCCTGGTGGCCGAGCACGAGCCGGTCCGCCCGGTGGGCAAGGACGGCCCGGCGTTCGCGCCCATGGTCGACATCGTCATGCGGCTGGGCCACCAGCTGGGCATGGAGGTCATCGCCGAGGGCGTCACCACGCCGACGGAGCTGGCCGCGGTGGTCGCCGCGGGCTGCCGGTTCGGTCAGGGAGCGCTGTTCGGCTGGGGGGTGCCCGCGGAGCACCTGGAGGCGATGCTGGAGGCGGCCACCTCGCCGGGCGCGCGGCCCGGTCCGGTGCCCGTCCAGCGCCGCGCGCCTAGCGGGTCCGGGCAGGTCATGCCCCCTGGCGGCGGCGCGGCGTCGGCCGACGCGCCGCCGTCCGTTAACCAACATGTGGGATCAGTTGACTCATCGCGTGAGATGCGTCAGGCTTAGCCGCATGTCGTCGTACCGGTCGCTGCGAGTACTTATCTGAGCGCACTCTCCTCCGTTGAGAGTGCGCTGGCCCCGTGCATCTGCACGAGGGCCGTTTTTATTGCCGTCGGAACCTGTCGCGACGGGCCCAAGCCCACGTCGCACCGCTGAACAAGCCCCAGCCACTCCAGCCGAAGGCCAGAACCACCATGACGAGACCAACGCCCGAGACCCTCGCCCACACCGCCCGGCGGGCCCGCGCGACCGCCGACCCGGCCGGCGCCGCCGACCCCGCCACCCGCGCCGCGGCCACGCCGGCAGTCCCGGCCGTACGGACATCCGCCCCGGCTGAGGTCTCCGGCGCCGGCTCGCTGGTGCGGTCCCTCGAGGCGCTCGACGTCGACGTCGTCTTCGGCATCCCGGGCGGCGCGATCCTGCCGGCGTACGACCCGCTCTACGACTCCACCGTCCGGCACATCCTGGTCCGCCACGAGCAGGGCGCCGGTCACGCGGCGACCGGGTACGCGCAGGCCACCGGCAAGGTCGGCGTCTGCATCGCCACCTCCGGCCCGGGCGCGACCAACCTGGTGACGCCGATTGCCGACGCGTACATGGACTCGGTCGCAATGGTGGCGATCACCGGCCAGGTGGCCAGCCCGTCGATCGGCACCGACGCCTTCCAGGAGGCGGACATCCAGGGCATCACGCTGCCGATCACCAAGCACAACTTCCTCGTGCAGACCGCCGAGGAGATCCCGCGGGTGCTGGCCGAGGCGTTCCACCTGGCCAGCACCGGCCGGCCCGGCCCGGTGCTGGTCGACATCCCCAAGGATGTGCTCCAGGCGTCGACCACCTTCACCTGGCCGCCCACGCTCGACCTGCCCGGCTACCGGCCCACCCTGCACCCGCACGGCAAGCAGATCCGCGAGGCGGCCCGGTTGCTGGCGGGTGCCCGGCGGCCGGTGCTCTACGTGGGCGGCGGCGTGCTCAAGGCCGGCGCCACCGAGGGGCTGCGTCGGCTCGCCGACCTGACCGGCATCCCGGTCATCACCACGCTGATGGCGCTCGGCGCGTTCCCCGACTCGCACCCGCAGCACCTGGGCATGCCCGGCATGCACGGCACCGTCGCCGCCGTGTACGGCCTCCAGAAGGCCGATCTGATCGTCGCGCTGGGCGCGCGGTTCGACGACCGGGTCACCGGCAAGCTCGACTCGTTCGCTCCGGACGCGGCGGTCGTGCACGCCGACATCGACCCCGCCGAGATCGGCAAGAACCGGCACGCGGACGTTCCGATCGTCGGTGACGCCAAGCACGTCATCGACGAGCTGATCGCGGCGGTCACCGTCGAACGTGCGGCGGGGCGCGTCACCGACCTGGGCGACTGGTGGACCCAGCTCGACGATCTGCGTAACCGTTATCCGCTGGGCTACGACGAGTCGCCCGACGGCACGCTCTCCCCGCAGTACGTGATCAAGCGGTTGGGGGAGATCGTCGGCCCCGACACGATCTTCGTGGCCGGTGTGGGGCAGCACCAGATGTGGGCGTCGCAGTTCATCTCCTACGAGAAGCCGTACACCTGGTTGAACTCCGGCGGCCTCGGCACCATGGGCTACGCGGTGCCGGCGGCCATGGGCGCGAAGGTCGGCAAGCCGGACACGGTGGTGTGGGCGATCGACGGTGACGGTTGCTTCCAGATGACCAACCAGGAGTTGGCGACCTGCGCGCTGGAGGGCATCCCGATCAAGATCGCCGTCATCAACAACGGCAACCTCGGCATGGTCCGGCAGTGGCAGACGCTCTTCTACAACGAGCGCTACTCCAACACCGAGCTGGGCACGCACAAGCACCGCATCCCCGACTTCGTCAAGCTCGCCGAGGCGCTGGGCTGCGTCGGGCTGCGCTGCGAGACCGCCGAGGACGTGGACAAGACCATCGCCGCCGCCATGGAGATCAACGACGCCCCGGTGGTGATCGACTTCGTGGTCGGCAAGGACGCCATGGTCTGGCCGATGGTCGCTGCCGGCACCAGTAACGACGAGATCATGTTCGCCCGCGGCGTCCGCCCGGTCTTCGACGAGGATGACATCTGATCATGACTATGCACACTCTGTCCGTGCTCGTGGAGAACAAGCCGGGCGTTCTCGCCCGGGTGTCCGGCCTGTTCTCCCGCCGCGGCTTCAACATCGACAGCCTCGCCGTCGGCGAGACCGAGAACCCGGACGTCTCCCGGATCACCATCGTGGTGAACGCGGACTCGTCCCCGCTGGAGCAGGTCACCAAGCAGCTCAACAAGCTGGTCAACGTACTCAAGATCGTTGAGTTGGACCCGCAGGTCTCGGTCGCCCGGGAGTTGCTGCTGGTGAAGGTCCGCGCCGACCGGGCCGCCCGGTCCCAGGTGCTGGAGACCGTCAACCTGTTCCGGGCCCGGGTGGTGGACGTCGCACCGGACACGCTGACCATCGAGGCCACCGGCACGCCGGACAAGCTCGACGCGCTGCTGCGCGATCTCGAGTCCTTCGGCATCAAGGAAATGGTCCAGTCCGGGCTGGTGGCCATCGGGCGCGGCTCGCGTTCGATCACCGCCGGTCCCGCGCTGCGGGCCGCCTGACCCATCCGCAAAGACCACGACGGGCACTCAGGCCGTCGTACGAAAGGGAAGTTCTCATGAGCGTTGAGGTGTACTACGACGACGATGCCGACCTCGGCCTGATCCAGGCCAAGAAGGTCGCGGTGATCGGCTACGGCAGCCAGGGTCACGCCCACGCGCTGTCGCTGCGTGACTCCGGCGTCGACGTGGTGATCGGTCTGCCGGAGGGCTCGAAGAGCCGTCCCAAGGCCGAGGAGCAGGGCCTTCGGGTGCTCACGCCGGCCGAGGCCTCGGCCGAGGCGGACGTGATCATGGTGCTTGCGCCGGACACCGCCCAGCGCAAGATCTATGCCGAGTCGATCGAGCCGCACCTGGCTCCCGGCAAGGCGATCTTCTTTGGCCACGGTTTCAACATCCGGTACGGCCTGATCAAGCCGCCGGCCGAGGTGGACGTGGCGATGGTTGCCCCCAAGGGCCCCGGCCACCTGGTGCGGCGCCAGTACGTCGACGGCAAGGGTGTGCCCTGTCTGGTCGCCGTCGAGCAGGACGCCACCGGCACCGCGTTCGCCCTCGCCCTCGCGTACGCCAAGGGGATCGGCGGCACCCGGGCCGGCGCGATCAAGACCACCTTCACCGAGGAGACCGAGACCGACCTCTTCGGCGAGCAGGCGGTGCTCTGCGGCGGTGCCTCGGCGCTGGTGCAGACCGGTTTCGAGGTGCTCACCGAGGCGGGTTACGCCCCGGAGGTCGCCTACTTCGAGTGCCTGCACGAGCTGAAGCTGATCGTCGACCTCATGTACGAGGGCGGCATCGCGAAGATGCGGTACAGCATCTCGGACACCGCCGAGTACGGCGACCTCTCCCGGGGCTCGCGCATCATCGACTCGCGGGTCAAGGATGAGATGCGCAAGATCCTGGGCGAGATCCAGTCCGGCGAGTTCGCCCGCGAGTGGGTCGCCGAGGACGAGGCCGGTCGGCCGAACTTCACCAAGTGGCAGGCCGAGGGTGCGGCGCACCCGATCGAGGAGACCGGCAAGAAGCTGCGCGGCATGATGAGCTGGGTCGATCGCCCGATCACCGAAACCGCCTGACCCACCCCGAAAAAACGGTTCCCCAGCCCCGGGCCGCGCTCTCCCCAGCGCGCGCCCGGGGCCACGCCCTGCCCGCCCCCGCGCCCTGCCCGCCCCCTGCCCGCCCCCTGCCCTCGTCGATCTTGCACTTTCGGATGGCGATTTGTGGGGGTTGGCCCCGTACGTCGCAGCAGAAAGTGCAAGATCGCGGGGGTAGAGGGGCGAGGGCTGGGGCGGGGTGGGTGGGGTTTCGGGGCGGTGAACGGTTGATGTCGGTCGCTTGTCCGGGCGTGTGAGGGCACTCACCCCACAGACCGGAACACGCCGGCCAGCGCGGCCCCTACGATCGCGGGTAGGTGCGCTGAGCCGGCACCTGACGGCCACGGCACGGATCAGCACGGGGTGCAGTGCGGCGCCCCGCCACCCGCGCCGATCGCAAACACGACCTCTACGAGGACCGATGAATCCTGTCGTACTGATCGCCGAAGAACTCGCCCCCGCCGCCATCGAGGTGCTCGCCCACGACTTCGACGTCCGTCACGTCGACGGCACCGACCGTCCGGCCCTGCTCTCGGCGCTCTCCGAGGCCGACGCCGTCATCGTGCGCAGCGCGACCCAGATCGACGCCGAGGCGATCGCCGCCGCACCGCGGCTCAAGGTGGTCGCCCGCGCGGGCGTCGGGCTCGACAACGTCGAGGTGCCGGCGGCCACCGCGCGGGGCGTCATGGTCGTCAACGCACCCACCTCGAACATCGTCTCCGCCGCCGAGCAGGCCGTCGCACTGCTGCTCGCCGTCGCCCGCAACACCGCCAGCGCCAGCGCGGCGCTCAAGGCGGGCGAGTGGAAGCGGTCCAAGTACACGGGCGTCGAGGTGCAGGGCAAGACCGTCGGTGTGGTCGGGCTCGGCCGCATCGGGGTGCTCTTCGCGCAGCGCATCGCCGCGTTCGGCACCCGGCTGATCGCGTACGACCCGTACATCCAGCCGGCTCGGGCGGCGCAGCTCGGCGTACGGCTGGTCGGGCTTGAGGAGTTGCTGCGCGAGAGCGACTTCATCTCGATCCACCTCCCGAAGACCCCGGAGACGGTCGGTCTGATCGGCGAGAAGGAACTGGCGCTCGTCAAGCCCAGCGTCCGCATCGTGAACGCCGCCCGCGGTGGCCTGGTCGACGAGCAGGCGCTCGCCGACGCCATCGCCGAGGGGCGGGTCGCCGGCGCCGGCGTCGACGTGTACTCCAAGGAGCCCTGCACCTCCTCGCCGCTGTTCGCCTTCGACAACGTGGTGGCCACGCCGCACCTGGGCGCCTCGACCCACGAGGCGCAGGACAAGGCCGGTCTGGCGGTTGCCAAGAGCGTGAAGCTGGCACTGCAGGGCGAGTTCGTGCCGGACGCCGTCAACGTCCAGGCCGGCGGCGTGGTCGCCGAGGACGTCCGCCCGCTGCTGCCGCTGGCCGAGAAGCTGGGCCGTGCCTTCACCGCCGTCGCCGGTGGGGTCGCGGCCAGCGTCACCGTCGAGGTTCGCGGCGAGGTCGTCGGCCACGACGTGTCGGTGCTCAAGCTGGCCGCGACGAAGGGCCTGTTCAGCTCGGTGGTCGAGGACCAGGTCACCTACGTCAACGCCCCGCACCTGGCCGCCGAGCGCGGCGTCGAGGTCACTCTGGACAGTCAGGTCGAGACCGCCGACCAGCCTCTCCTGGTCACGGTGCGCGGTGCCCTGCCGGATGGCCGGGCGGTGAGCGTCTCCGGGACGGTCACCCACGCGGGCAGCCGCGACGTCCCGCGGCTGACCGAAGTGGACGGCTTCGACGTGGAGATCGCCGCGGAGGGCATCCTGCTGTTCCTGCGGTACGCGGACCGCCCGGGCGTCGTCGGCACCGTCGGTACGCTGCTCGGCGAGTCGGGCATCAACATCGCCGCGATGCAGGTGGCCCGGCGCGAGGCGGGCGGCGAGACGCTGATGACCCTCACCGTCGACCAGGCCCTCGGCGCTGATCTGCTGACCTCTGCGGCCGACTCGATCGGCGCGACCGCCGCCAGCGCGGCCGACCTGCGCGACGAGTAGGAAGCGCCGGCCACGCGACAGGTGGCGGCGCGGACGGCAGCACCACGGGGGGCCCGGCGACAGCGCCGGGCCCCTTCGTCGTACGCCGGGAGGTGTTCCGCCCCGGGAGCGGTCAGTTCGGCAACCGGACCGGGGGCGGGTAGACCGAACCGTCCTGGGGGTCGAAGAGCATCAGCCCGTGCTCGCCGGCCAGCCGCTCGATGTCGAGCAGCACCTGGTCCGGGCAGGTCGGGTGCAGGTTCAGCTCGACGTGATCGTGGGCGGCGTGCAGCGGCGCGACCGCCCAGGGGCTGTCCGGGCCGGGGTGACGGTCCGGATAGGACGCGGTGATCGCCCGGTAGAAGCCGACGACGCGCGGGTCCGGGTATCGGTCCACGTGCCGCCCCTGCCGGCAACCCTCGACCGCTGCCCGCACGTCCTCGGGCGTCGCCCCGTCCTCCAGGGCCCACACACTCAGATCGAAACTCACGGCGGACAGCGTGCCATCCGTCGTTCACCATGTCGAAACTGCCTCGCCGCAGGCCAATCGCCGAGCCCGTGCGGGTGGCGTCCGAAGGCGTCCGCTGTGGAGACTCTTGCGTCGAGTTGCGTCGATTCGCTAGCGTACGACTGCGGTTACTGGCCGCCAGGCCGTGGCGCCGGCCCGTCTTCGGGTGGCGCGGCCGACGTCCGGCCCGACCGGTCCCGCACCCCTCGATTGTGCGAGCCACGCGCACTCGTCGCTGATCGGCCCCCACAGCCGTTGCCGAGGCCGTGGGGGCCGATCGCAATCCAGGCGCTCTGCGGGTCACCCCTTCTGACGTGCGACCCGGCTATGATCGGCCGCCGTGACAAGCGCCCAGTTGTCGAATGGCGATGGCCGCCGGGTCGCCCGGCTGCGGCGACCTGCGCCGCCACGACGAGCGGTGGGGTCGACACGGCTCCTCGCGGCCCTGGTGGCGGTGCTCGTGCTGGCCGGCTGTTCGCCCGATCCGACCGACTCGCCCCCTTCGCGCGACTCGTCGTCGGCTCCGGGGACCGCCGAGCCGCGGTCGACGAGTGGGCTGGGCCCGGCCAAGGGCCGGCAACCCGGCACGGTCAGCGCGGACGAGGCCCAACGCCGGCGTTTCGCGGCGGCGGCCACCCTCCTGAAGAGCAAACCGGGGGTGCTCGGAATCCTGGTACGGGACCGGCGCACCGGCACTTCCTGGCGGGCGGGGACCACCGACCATCCGATCTGGACGGCCTCCACCATCAAACTCGCGATGGTCGTCGGGCTGCTGGAGCGCTCCCGGGCGGGCGAGATCACGCTCGACAGCGCCGCGCGTCGACAGATCGCCGACATGCTGAACTTCTCCTCCGACGACGCGGCCACCGCTCTGTGGAACCGCTACGGTCGTGACGGACAGCTCAAACGCTTCCAGCAGCGCTACGGCATGACCGGGCTGACCACCGTCGCCGGCTACGCGCGCTTCTGGGGTCACCTCAAGTGCACGGCTGAGGATCTGCAGCGGTTGATGTCGTACGTGCTGGACGACCTCGACCCGACCGACCGGGCCTACATCGTCGGGGCGATGCGTTCGGTCGGCTCGGTCCAGCGTTGGGGTGTCTGGGCGGCCGGCAGCGACAAGCACCCCGGCACCAAGGACGGCTGGTCGATCGAGCCGGACCCGGGCGGGGAGCACTGGGTCACCAACACCGTGGGATTCGCCGGCGACGACCAGCGCTACGTCGTCGCCGTCATGTACCAACTGCCACCCGGCAAGGGGATCGATGTGGGGGTGCACGCGGTGAGCGATCTGGTCGCCACCGTCTTCGGGGCACGGACCCCGGCACGGGTGACCGTGCCGGACCCCAGCACCGGGCGCTAGGTCGCTCAGCGTCGGTGGGCGAAGAGCGCCCGGTACTCGGAGCCACCCCGGAACCAGGCCAGGCCGGTGGGGCCAGCGGCGTAGAGCGCGGTCGCGTACGCGTCGGCGACCGTCAGGTCCGGGCCGACGACGGTCGCGGCGACGAGGTGGTTGGCCGGCTCGCCGGTGTGCGGGTCGACGACGTGTCCCTGCCGTCCGGACACCCCGGAGGTGCCGACCGCTCCCGAGGTCATCTCCAGCATCAGTGGCGCGCGGTCCGGCGCCGTCGGGTGGTGTATCGCGACCCGCCACGGTCCGCCGTGCGGCGCGCGGCCCCGGACCACGAGGTCGGCGCCGGCGAGTACGGCGTAGTCGTGCACGCCCGCCGCGCGCAGCCGGGCGGCGACGCGTTCCACTGCCCAGCCGCCCAGTAGGCCGCCCGGGTCGAAGCCGCCGGGGACCGCCCAGGCGTCGAACCAGCCGTCGGTGGCGGCGCGCATCGCCGCACAGCGGTCCACCAGGTCGGCCAGCGGGGCGTACGAGTCGGGGCTGATCTCGCCCCGACGCAGCCTGGAGACCAGGCTCTCCGGGCGGTTCGGGCCGTAGGTCAGGTCGATTGCGCGCAGTTCGGCGACGCTGTCCCGCAACGCCTCGCCGACGCCCCGGCGGCCGAGCCTTTCCGGGGCGTTGAGCAGCAGGGTGTACTCCGCCGTGGCGGTGCGGACGGTGTGCTGCACGGCGATGCGGCCGTGGGTGGCGGCGGCCGGGTCGAACCGGCGACGGCGGCTGCCGAGGCGGAGGTCGGGCCGGCGGTGCCGGAACGTCGACAGGTCCGGCCAGCGGGTCCGCGGCTGCTCGTCGATGCGCATGGCGCCTGCCCCCTCGCAGTTGACGTCGCGTCGTCACGACCACCGTTCGCGGGCCCCCTGACCCGCTGTCCCTTACCGTAGGCAGCGCACATGATCGCTACATGAATCCCAGCTGAGAGGCTGCTGTGCATCCTCTCGTCTCAGATGTTGGAAGCTTCGTACCGGGAGTCGGGACGGCGACGTACCGTTTGCCGGACAGGGCAATCGAGCGTGGGGAGAGCGGGCGTGACGCGGATCGCGGTGGTGGCCGGGGACGGCATCGGGCCCGAGGTGGTCGCGCAGGCTCGCAAGGTCCTCGACGCGGTGCTCCCCGGTGTGCAGGCCACCGAGTACGACCTCGGCGCCGCCCGCTGGCACCGTACCGGAGAGGTCCTGCCCGACTCGGTGCTCACCGAGTTGGCCGGGCACGACGCGATCCTGCTCGGCGCGGTGGGCGACCCCACGGTGCCGCCGGGTGTCCTGGAGCGCGGCCTGCTGCTCAAGCTCCGGTTCGCCTTCGACCAGTACGTCAACCTGCGCCCCTCGCGGCTCTGGCCCGGCGTCGCCGGTCCGCTGGGCAACGTGAAGCCGGGCGAGGTCGACCTGGTGGTGGTCCGCGAGGGCACCGAAGGGCTGTACGCCGGCGCGGGCGGGACGTTGCACCGCGACACGCCCGCCGAGGTCGCCACGGAGGAGAGCCTCAACACCCGGCACGGCGTGGAGCGGGTGATTCGCGACGCGTTCGCGCGGGCCGGTCGTCGGGAGCGGCGCAAGGTCACGCTGGTGCACAAGACCAACGTGCTGACCCACGCCGGGTCGCTGTGGTCGCGCGCCTTCGCGGCGGTCGCCGCCGAGCACCCGGACGTCGCCACGGAATACCAGCACGTCGACGCGGCCGCGATGTTCCTGGTGACCCAGCCGCAGCGCTACGACGTGGTGGTCACCGACAACCTCTTCGGCGACATTCTCACCGACATCGCCGCCGCCGTCACCGGCGGAATCGGGCTGGCCGCCAGTGGCTGCATCAACCCCGAGGGCGCGTACCCCTCGATGTTCGAGCCGGTTCACGGCTCGGCGCCGGACATCGCCGGGCAGGGCGTCGCGGACCCGGTGGCCGCGGTGCTCTCCGTGGCGCTGCTGCTGGAGCAGCTCGGGCACGCCGAGGCGGCAGCCCGGGTCGACGCGGCGGTCGCCGCCGAGCTGGCCGGCCGCACCCCGGGCGTGACGCTGCGCACCGCCGAGGTCGGCGACCGGCTCGCCGCCCACGCCGTAGCCTGACCGCCCCGGGCCGTATCGCGGCCGGGGCGGTCTTCGCCTGTCCGGGCGGTCCACCCGGTCCCGAGCGGCGCTACCTTCTGAACGGTCGTTCGGGGTAAGTTTCTAGCACAGCCATGTCGGTGTGCGATCCCGCATGCCGTTGTCCCGCAGGGAGGTCAGCGCGATGAGCGGTGGTGACAAGCTCGACTTCGAGATCCGTCCGAATCCCACGCCGGTATCCGCCGCCGACCGGGCTGCCCTGCTGGCCAACCCCGGATTCGGCCGCGTCTTCACCGACCACATGGTCACGATCCGCTACGCGGAGGGCAAGGGCTGGTACGACGCCCGGGTGGAGGCGCGGGCGCCGATCCCGATGGACCCGGCCAGCGCGGTGCTGCACTACGCGCAGGAGATCTTCGAAGGGCTGAAGGCCTACCGGACGGCCGACGGTGGCGTGACGATGTTCCGGCCGGACGCCAACGCCGACCGCTTCGTCGACTCGGCGAAGCGGATGGCGATGCCGGAGTTGCCGCCCGAGGTGTTCGTCGACTCGCTGCACAAGCTCATCGAGATCGACCGGGAGTGGATCCCGACCGGCGAGGACGGCAGTCTCTACCTGCGGCCGTTCATGTTCGCCAGCGAGGTCTTCCTCGGCGTCCGTCCGGCCAACGAGTACCTGTACATGGTGATCGCCTCGCCGGTCGGCGCGTACTTCACCGGTGGCGTCAAGCCGGTCACGGTCTGGGTCTCGCCGGACTACACCCGGGCGGCGCCCGGCGGCACCGGCGCGGCCAAGTGCGGCGGCAACTACGCCACGTCGCTGGCGGCCCAGGCGGAGGCCATTGAGGCCGGCTGCGACCAGGTGGTCTTCCTCGACGCCGTGGAGCGCCGCTTCGTCGACGAGTTGGGCGGCATGAACGTCTTCTTCGTCTACGAGGACGACACGGTGGTCACCCCGCCGCTGACCGGCACGATCCTGCCGGGCATCACCCGCGACGCGATCATCACGCTGGCCGGCAAGGCGGGGCACCAGGTGCAGGAGCGGCCGGTCTCGTTCGCCGACTGGCAGGCCGACGCGGCCAGCGGCCGGCTGCGCGAGGTCTTCGCCTGCGGCACCGCCGCGGTGATCACCCCGATCGGCGGGGTGCGCTTCCCCGACGGCGAGTTCCTGGTCGGTGGCGGCGAGCCCGGCCGGGTCACCATGTCGCTGCGTCAGCAGTTGGTCGACATCCAGCGCGGCAAGGCCGCCGACCCGCACGGTTGGGTGCACCAGGTCTTCTGACGTCCGTCGGGCGGCCCCCGGGGGGGCCCCGGCCCAACACCACCACCCGCGGGAACGGGGGGGGGGCGGGGGCCCCGGGGGGGGGGGGGGGG